>JACZKK010000077.1 GCA_014860115.1 Ignavibacteriaceae bacterium | reverse complement strand
AGACTTTCATTATTTACTCCAGATTAGTTGTTAAATAGCAATTATAAAATATCTGAGATAAGTTAGGGTTTCAATCACGCACTTGCGTGATTTTGATGGACAGCTAACCCAGTAGACCGGGGAAAGGAATTAAATGAGAAGGAAAGCTAATTGCAAAGTTGTTTTTTGTTTTCCTTCTCTTATTTGGGAGTGGAGAAAATTTATTTCAAAAACACCATTTTTTTCGTTACCGTAAATTCTTTACTTTCTATTCTATACAGATAAACACCGCTTGCTAGCGAAACAGGATTCCAGGTGTATTTGTGTGTACCCGCCTTAAGTTCTTCTGAAACAAGTGTAGTTACTTCCTCACCTAAGATGGTGTAGATTCTAAGTGTAACCTCAGTCGGTTTGGGAAGATCAAATACAATAGTTGTAACCGGGTTGAAAGGATTAGGGTAATTTTGTTTTAAATCGTAACTCACTGGCAGTGTTTGTTCTGGTGGAGTTGAAACAGATGTCACTATATCCGATTCCGTGCAATATATATAGGCTGCACCTGCATTTAATCCGTTGATGTGATCTTTATCAGGTGCACTGACTATAGTATAGGGTCCGGAGATGACGACTGAGTGACCATATCTATCATATTGCCCTCCATCGCTGAGAATTGTCTGTTTAGAAAATGACCAACCAGTTGAACCAAATGTGTAGGAATAAATACATCCTATAGATGTTGACATATTTGAATATAATATATCACCGACTAATGCTATATTTTTCTGGATTGCTACACCATTGTATCCAGCGGCAAACCCTGGTGTTCCTGTAGGACTAACTAATTTTTGTTCTTCAATCCATTGATTACCATTGTTCCTGAATATGTATGCAGCCTTTTCATCAGATGCGCCAACAATCATTAAGCTATCACTAAGATCAACACAAAAACCAAATTGATCATATATCTGGCCGTCGCTTGCGGTTATTCGAACCTGTTCTCCCCAGTTCCAATCACGCTTATATATATAAGTGCATCCTGTGTTTTGGTTTTCTTTCGGAGAGCCGATTACTGCTAGAGGTCCATCTATTGATACCGAGGATCCAAAACCACCCCCACTAATATCCTTGTGAAAATAAACTGTTGGTGTCATATCCACCCACCCACCTGATGGTTTTTCATAAAATATGATATAAGACGATTGTCGTATACCAGCAACAACATATTCTCCAGAAATATCTATTACATTGCCAAATGTGGTTGAGCCTATCCCTGCGGGGGGGGAAAGTTTAGCAGATTCTGTTAGGTCTTGCCATCCCTCAACTGGTTTTTGAAATATATATATCTTTGGATTTACACCATAATTAGCACCCACTATAGCTACATCGCCTGATATTGCAACCGAATATCCAAAATAATAATCATCCGCACCGGAGTTGCTTTTATGTAACTTTCCTTTTTGAATCCAGGAACAGCAACCATCCCGTTCAAAAATATAAGCTACTCCTGCATTTGTACCAAACTCAGCATCATATGGTGCACCAACAATTGCAAATTCACCATCAACATCAACCGACCAACCAAAATTATCATGATCATTAATGTCTGGTGGAGTAATGTCAACCTCATTAATATTTGGTCCAGCTCGCTGGTGAATAAAGACTTCACGCGGACTATGTAATGCACCCGGTGCCCTGACAATAATTCTGCCTTCGCGTGCACAATATAAATTTTCATCCACGCTAACTGTTACCGTACCCGAATTGGAACCCGAGCTGTCTCCAACAATCTGAAGCCATTGATCAAGTGAATATGCTGTCCAATCCAATCCAGCACCAACCGGAGGACCATTATTCGTAATCTGTATGGCAACGGTAGTCTGCGCACTGGTTATATCAAAAGAGGATGGGGTTACTGAAAGTAAGGGCAGGTTATTGGCATTAACAATACTCTTAAAAATATATGCAGATCCAGAATTATATCCATTATCATCATCCCAAACGGAAGAGATAATAGCAGTAGTTCCGTAAAGGTGAACAGAGGTTCCAAACAAATCGAGGTCGTCTCCATCTTCAGCAAATAATTTGTTCTGTCTTAGCCAGTTATCACTTGAACCTTCTTTCTTGAAAACGTATGCTGCTCCAGACCAGGTATCTACTTCAGAATCTTGTTTTGCCCCTATTAATATATATTCTCCGAAAATCGAGACAGAATAACCAAAATTTTGCAGATTTTCGGCATCCAGCGCCCACAATTTAGCCGTTTGTTCCCAATTAGACCCGATCGAGTTTAAAAACACGTAAGCGGAGCCAGCATGAGGAATGCCGTTTACTCCCTCATCTTCTTTCGCACCAACGACCGCATACTGTCCATCAATAGCAACGGACCATCCAAACCGATCAGCCTCATCAACGTCATCACCAATTATTTTTTTATCAAGCGTCCAACCATTAGAATAGTGGTAAACGTAAGCCGAACCTGATATCGTTCCGTTATCATTATCAGTAGGATTACCAACAATTAGGTAGTCTCCATCCAGGTCAATCGAATATCCAAACCAGTCATTAATTTCTCCATCTGCGGGAGTAATTTTATCAGTCTGGATCCAATTTCCAGACTGGTAAGTAAAAATATATACTGCACCAATACCACCGTAAGTATAAGCACCTATAGCTGCTCTATCATTATAAATAGCCACACTATTACCAAATTTATCACCAGTACTGCCATCATTGGGAACGATTT
>JACZKK010000076.1 GCA_014860115.1 Ignavibacteriaceae bacterium | reverse complement strand
TACGTGAGCTGATAGTTGGTTCTGCTGTAACTTCAAGATTTAAAGGTGCAAAGATGGGTGATATTGTAAAGTTTGCCGGTGATAACTGGCAAATCGTTGGTGTGTTTGATTCTGACGGAAGCGGTTTTGATTCTGAAATGTGGGGAGATTCACAGGCGCTGCTCAATGCATTCAATCGTGGAAGTGCTGTTTCCTCTCTTACTCTTAAACTTGATGATGTTAAAAACTTTGAAGCATTTAAAAAGAATTTTGATTTTGATAGAAGACTCCAGCAGTTTGATGCAAAGATTGAGCAGAAATATTTTGAAGAACAATCTGAGCTTATGGCAAACTTCATCCGGATTCTTGGAATTTTCATCACTGTAATTTTCAGCTTTGGTGCTACTATAGGTGCAATGATAACAATGTATGCTGCCGTAGCAAACAGAACCGTTGAAGTCGGAACACTACGAGCACTTGGCTTTAAACGAAGAAGCATTCTTGTCGTCTTTTTAATCGAATCGCTTGTCATTGCAATTACTGGTGGAGTCGTAGGACTTTTTCTTGCTTCATTCCTTCAGTTCTTTAATATCTCCACATTGAATTTTGGTTCTTTTGCTGAGCTCTCATTTGGTTTTAGTCTATCACCGACGATAGTTATATCCTCTCTTTTGTTTGCTGTTTTGATGGGAATACTCGGAGGTTTCTTACCATCGATCCGTGCTGCAAGATTGAATATTGTAAATGCGTTAAGAGCAGCATAGCTGGTCTTTGGAGATTTCTATTTTATCAGACAAAGATTTAATCTGATTATTCTCTTTCCTCTCTCGTCTTTCTCACTTTAATTTTTTAAGTTTCTGGCAGTCGTTCATATCTAATTGTCAGTCTGAGCAGTTCGACACGCTCACTATAAACTTGTCGAAGACTGACGATTTATCCCCTCCTCTTTGAGCCTGCCTGTCGGCAGACAGGGAGGGGTGTCCGAAGGACGGGGTGGTGTAAAACTGGCAACTAACAAGATAACTCTTTCTCCCTCCACCCCTTCGTCCCCTTCCCGAAACAAGTTCGGGACAGGCTCTCAGGCAGGAGGGGAATAACCATTTTTTATACCGGCAAAAATCAAGTGTATAAACACAAATAAGTTTACTATATATTTGAACCCGTAATTTATTTTTCATTATTAACGGCAGATGCGGGTACAGATAATTTCCACTCTATTTTATGTTGTTTTAGTTCTGTTAATTATCCCTACCGAACTAATTAAACCTCAACAGCAGGGTAACCTCCGCGGGTTTGTAACCGATTCTACAAATGGAGAAGCTCTTGTCTTCTGTAATGTATTCCTTAAAGAAATAAATGTCGGTGCTTCAACAAACGAAAGAGGGTTGTACTTGATTAAATCAATTCCGTCCGGAAAAGAGTATGAGGTAACGGTTTCTTACGTTGGTTATAAAACTAAAGTTTTTACTGCCTTTGTTAAGCCTGGCATGGTTACTCAGCTTGATGTAAAGCTTATACCGTTAAGCGTTGAGTTACAGACAATTGAGAAAGTCGGTGAAAAAGTAATTCACGAAAACACAACTGATATCAGTCTTGAAAGAATTTCAGTAAAAGAAATTGAAATTCAGCCTAAAGGAGTCGAAACGGATATCTTCAGATCACTTCAATATATTCCCGGAGTAAGCACAACAGGTGATGTTACTGCAAAATTTTATGTTCGTGGTGGGAGCGGAGATCAAAATTTAATTTTGCTAAATGGAGTTGAGATTTATAATCCATTTCACTCACTTGGTCTTTTCAGTGTAATTGATCCTGATATGATCAACAGCATTGAATTTTATAAAGGAGGATTTACTTCTGAATACAACGGTAGGGTTTCCTCAGTTATGGATGTTATTTCAAAAGACGGAAATAAAAACAGGATAGGATTCAAAGGAGGTCTCAGCTTTTTAACTGCCAAAGGATTGCTCGAAGGTCCGATTCCCAATGGCTCATTTATGATTACAGGCAGAATGAGTTACAGCAATGAGGTACTGAAAAATTTTTTCAATGAGCAGACCATCCCGATTGATTTCTATGATCTTTCCTTCAAGCTTAACTATAGCAGCGAAGATATTTTTGAGAATGCAAAATTTGCCGTATTTGGCTTCTTATCAAATGATAATGTTGATTATCAGGATCCTCTTCGGGAGCAATTCAAATGGAATAATAATTTATTTGGATTCGAATGGCTTCAGATTTATGATGTCCCGCTTTTTTCCCGGCTTGGAATATCACTTAGCACATTTGAGGGTGAAGTGATTCCAAATCTCAGCAGCTTGAAACCTCGTTATAACGAAGTAAAAGATTTTACAATCTCCTTTGATATGAATGTTGTATATGAGAATCGTGATGAAATTGGTTTGGGATTAAAATTAAAAACAGTTGATACAAAATTCAGCCAGACTAATTTTGTCGGAGTTCAAAGTAATGTTGAAAAGTTTGCAGGCAACCTTAGTCTATACGGTAAATATAAATTTCTACAATGGAAAAATTTTGGATTGGATGCTGGGACAAGATTTAATGTGACAGGATTGAGCAGTCAGGGAGGCGGTTTTTTTGAGCCGCGTGTAAGTATGACTTACAGATTTCTTCCTTCAGTAGCATTCCAGGCTGCATGGGGAATTTATCAACAGGAAATGTTAACCGTTTCTGATGAAAGCGAAATTATTTCAATCTTTGATCCTTGGATAATTACTCCCGATTATTTAAATCCTGCAAGATCAATTCATTACATTGCCGGGCTGGATTTTGACGTCTCCAGAGGAATCAGATTTTCTGTTGAAGGATATTATAAAATTATTCATTATATCCCGATTGTCAACGATCAGAAATTCACAACCTCTGATCCTGATCTTTTATCCGGCACAGGTGAGTCCTATGGTTCCGAGCTTTCACTCAACTATAGTTTAGATCCATTAAATGTCACGACTTCTTACGCTTTAAGCTGGGCTTATAAGGAAGTTGACGATTGGCTTTACTATCCAAAATATGATGCAAGGCACGCCGCAAATATTATTGTGGAGTTGAATATCGGCAGTGGATGGATTGCAAGCTCAATTTGGAATTTTACATCTGGCTATCCGTTCACCGAGATGATTGGATTTTATGATAAATATTTTCTTACAAACATTTATTCGAGCGGGCAGGGCAGCGGCGAATACAATCCTTATGCTTATCTCGGAGATAAAAACATAGGACGACTTCCTTCATATCATCGTCTTGATCTGAGCTTGATTAAAAGATTAACTCTCTTTTATGCGAACATTGAGTTAGGTGTTAGCATAATAAATGTTTACGACAGAGCGAATATATTTTACTTTGATCGTAACACCGGAGAAGTTGTGAATATGCTTCCATTTCTTGTTACTGGTACTTTGAAGGTGGAATTATGAAATCCATCAAACTGCTTATAATAAGTTCTCTGGTTTTTATTTTTCTTTCCTGTGAGGAAGATTTCAATCCTTATGGTGATTACTTTGAGCGATATGCTTTCACCTGTATTCTAAAAAGTGATCAGCAATATCAAACAGCTACGTTATTTAAAAGTTATCGACCAGATGGGTACGACCCATTAACTTATACTGAAGATCCTTCGGTAGTTGGTGCCGATATTCGTATATGGTATAATGATTCTGTTTTTGTATTCAAGGATACATCAGTTGCAAGAGTTGATACATCCAGATATAAAACTCCATTCAAATTTTATTACAATGATAAATTTAGAGTGGGCAACCGAAAAACAATCGAGCTGGAAGTACTGCTTCCAAACGGAAGAAGACTGCGCTCATCATCTTTTACACCGGGACAAATACAATTTGATGATGACAGTGATGTGTTAATTCCTTCTGGGGGAAAAGCAACCAGTGAGGTTATGTGGAATACACAAACTGATGGGACATTTTTTTATCCAAGAATGTCGATTCGATATAAGCAAAATGTAAATGGAGAAATAATAGAGAAGACCATAGATGTTCCTTATAAATTTGTTAACCAGGGAGGTAGTCAAGTACCCGTATACCCTGCGCCTTCTGCTTCGGCTACAATTGTTTATGATCTTTCAGCAATTACAAAAACACTTGAAGGGATTTCAGCAGGAGATCCCAATAAACAGAACTATTCTGTACTTCAAAAAATTATTTTTTCAGTAGCTGCTTTTGATTTACCAACTTCAAGATACGTTTCATCAACAGGAGGAACTATTGATGATCTTACAGTTAATGTTGATGTTTCTGATTACACAAACATTGAAGGTGGTTTTGGTTTATTCGGCTCTTATTCAAAAAGAGATTATACACGGCTGAGATTTGTGGAAGATTATATCGAATCATTTGGTTACAATTTTATTGTAGAAGATTAGAATACAAAGTGAAAAATATTATTAAAATAAATTTCTCAATTGCTCTCTTAACTTTATGCTTTTGGATAATTGTATTATTTGTTGGATGTGATAAAGAAGTATCACGTTCACCGGTCGAATCCGATCCTCCGGAGGGTTTCATTTATATAAATTCATTGCCTGATAGATTTACAATATTTCTAAATGAGAGAAATACAGGAAGACTAACTCCGGACAGTATCTCGTATATAGAAGCTGGTGTTTATGAAATCACTCTCAAGAAAAAGTATTTCAAGGATACTGCTCTTGTTGTTACACTGGCTGAAAATGAAAAATTACATGTAAGTATTGATATTGCCTCTAATCCTTCAATGTATGGTAACCTATCGCTTCAAACTTCTCCTGCAGGTGCTGAAATAATTATAAATGATTCAGCCACAGGTAAAATAACTCCTTCAACATTTTTTAGTTTATTTCCCGGAGAATATCGTGTCAAGTTCAAGTTACTGAATCATAGGGATGAGGAAATTTCTACCATTGTTCAGAGCAGTAAAACCAATAGCTACAGCGAAGAGCTTCGCGATACTTCAGTTTGGGTAGACTATCAGGTTTTTAATTCTGAAATTGCGTCAAATAACTTAACTGCAATTACCATCGACCAGAATAATGTAAAATGGATTGGAAGTATTGATATTGGCCTGATAAAATTTGACGGAGTAAACTTCATTAATTACAATACAGGTAACTCACAGATTCCCGGAAATAGAATCAATTGTCTTAATGTTGATAATCAAAACAGAATCTGGGTAGGTACTGACAAAGGCATTGGAATTTTCGATGGTAGTTCGTGGAATATTTTTAATAGCAGTAATTCAGGTCTAACTAATAACAATATAAACAAAATTAGATTTTATAATAATAATATTGTTTGGATCGCTACCCCAAGTAACCTGGTTAAGTTTGATGGAATTAATTGGATTGTTTACAAGCAACAGGAGGGTAAAAATTGGATCAATGATTTTTATATAGAAACTGAAAATAAATTGTATCTCGGAACGAAACTAGATGGAATCTTTATTTTTGAAAACCAATCTTTTTCATGGATGCGCTGGTGGAATTATATTTATTGTACAATGACGGTAAGTTCGATAGAAAAGGATATGTCTGACGAATTATGGTTTTGTTTTCAGCCAGATACTATCGGACGGAGCGGAATATCACGCTGGGATGGGAATACATTCACGAATATCCATTTAGGTACATTTCAGAATTATGTAAATCATATTTTCATTGATAATCAGAATAATAAATGGATTTCTACCTCAGATGGATTACTTAAGTATGATAATCAGAATATTTCAACATTTTATAATACGCTGAATTCCCTTATAAGTTCAAATAACCTAAAGGCAAGTATTGTCGATCAAAATGGAATCGTTTGGATAACCACTTTTGCCAGTGGACTGAACAAGTTCAAAACTCCTCCATAAATTAATTTCAAACTTGAGAAATTGAATCAATCAACGTTGCATCAAGACTACTTATTTGATAAAAATCTATCCAATTGTTTTAATAGTTCTTTCTTCGCCGGTTGAGCTTGCTTAAAGATTGAATCCACTTTTATGAAATCGAAAACTCTCACATCATAAATTTCAGGTCTGATGTAAATATCAGGCCTTAAAAATTTTAATCTTTCCTTAATGATTGAATTCTGCATCGTTTGATAAGTGGTAAAAACTGAATCGAAAGTCGGAGGTATATCAGCTTCACTTTGTGATTTAACTGCCGTTACATCAATTGCTATAGTTATATCACAATAATTTTTAATTAAATCAAATGGCAACGGATTGACTGCACCTCCATCAATTAGAATTTTATTTTTTATTTTAACCGGAGTGAATAATCCCGGCAGCGAGTAACTGGCTTTAATTGGTTCAATCAATTCACCTCTGTCGAATACTACTTCTTCTTTTTTCCAATAATCCGTGGCAACTATTTTTAACGGGATGCTTAGTTCCTCAAATTTAGAAACCTTTAAATTAGATTCCATAAACTTCTGAAACTTATCACCTTTGATAAAACCAGACTTAATGAATTGCGGATCAAACATTGTTAAGAGTTTAGCAATGTCTGATTTGAGCAGGAAATCAAAAACAGAATCTCTTTTTGGATTAATAAGCTGATTAAGAATGTCTCTCATTTCTTTGCTGGTAAATCCTGCAGCATAAAATGCCCCAACTATTGCACCAAAGCTTGAACCTGAAATTATTGATGGTTTAATTCCCAATTCTTCTAAAGCTTCAATCATTAAAAGATGAGAAATACCCCGCGCACCTCCTGCACCGAAAGTTATTCCGATTTTCATTAAGCTATCTCAAAAACCGAATCAAGTACAGTCCCATCTACCCATTTAATAATTGCAACAACTTTTTCTTTATTCACTTTTGGTTTTGCAGGAGCACCGCCGCAAATTTCATCAACTTCTTTTTTGATTTGTTCAATATCTTTGATGGGAAGTGATGATCCTTTAACAGCTTTTAATAAATCTTTTCGTTTAGGATTGATCGAAATTCCACGTTCTGTTATGATCACATCAATTAATTCACCAGGACCACAAAGAGTTGTAACTTCATCTACAATTACCGGAATTCGATCTCTAAAAGATGGGATTGCAAGTATTGTACATTTTGAGTACAAACAGTTTTGCCATCCTCCGATTCCGTGAAGTAAGTATCCATCACTATGTGTAACTACGTTTGCATTAAAATTTACGTCAACTTCGGTTGCACCGAGCACAGCAACGTCAACCATCGATGCAAAATTTCCTTTACCATGAAAGTTGTAGCTGGTAAATGGAGAAGTGTTGACGTGATTTGCATTCTCACTCATACTTCTTACACCTTCGAGGTCAAATGTTTGTCCATCAAGAATGTAATCAGTCAATCCTTCTTCAAGCAATTCAACGAGATATTTTGTACTGCCACCGCGCATAAATCTTGCTTTTACACCCTTTGCTTTCATTTTTTCTTTTAAGAATAAAAGAAATGCAAGATTTGTTCCGCCAGCACCTGCCTGAAGAGAGAAACCATCCTTCATAATTCCGGCTTCTTCGATAAAATCTGCAACGTATTCAGCAATCAACAAACGATCTGGTGACTTTGTTACTTCAGTTGTGCCGGAAACAATTTTTTTGGGATCACCAAGCGATTCAACTTCAACAACGAAATCAACATTGTTGCCTTGAATCTGCCAGGGAACACAAGGGAAGGGAACAAGATTATCAGTTACAATAATAACACGATCAGCATATTCGGAGTCTCCAAGTGCAAATCCAATTAATCCGCAAGCAGATTTACCACGATCACCGGTTGCATTGCCGAATGGATCAGCCGTTGGAGCGAGAATTACTGCAATATCTATATGGACATCACCATCTTGAATTGCCTGGTATCTTCCACCGTGTGAACGAAGAACTCCAACTCCTTTCATCTTTCCTTCGGATGTAAATTTACCGAGCGGTCCATTCATACTTCCTTCAATGTGATGAATAGTCCCGTCCTCAAGATATTTAATTAAATGTGAATGAACAGGAAAACTTGCAGACGGGAACCATCTAATATTTTTTATTCCCATTTCTTTAATAGTATCAAAAAGAACATTCGTTACAGCATCACCGTTGCGAAGGTGATGATGTGTTGAAATAGTCATTCCATCTTTTAATCCTGCTTTCTTTAATGCAGTCTTTAAATCTTTTACAAGTTTATTTCCATCTTTCGGATAGTCTACACACGAACGAATCGGTGGTTTTGCTTTGTTCCCTGATGGTTTGTATTTATTTATTCCCTGGAAAGGAATTTGAGATTGTCCGTTAACTTCTGTTGGAACAATTCTCCCGGCAGCATTTTTTATTAATTTCATAATCAAAATCCTTTTAAGAAATGGAACACAGATTTTTATGATTGTTTATGATCTGCGCTGATCATATTAAATCAGTTGCATCAGCGTTCTATCCTTTTCTCCAATTTTTATCTATTAAATTATTTAAGATCGCCAGATCAATTGTTTTAACTGCTCGTTTAACAACCGGTGGATCAATCATCTTACTTCCAAGTGAAACGACACCGAGTCCTTTTTTCTCTGCTTCTTCAAATGCCAGAACAATCTTTTTAGCTTTTTCAATTTCTTGTTCGGTTGGCGCAAAAGCTTCGTGAACAACTTTTATCTGACGTGGATGAATACATCCTTTACCTTCAAATCCAAGTGACTTTGCTTCTATAACACTTTCCCTCAGAGCTTCCATATCAGCAACATCAGAGAACACAGTATCTATTGCTTGAATGCTTGCAGCTTTAGCAGCGTTTACTAACATCTGTCTGGCAAAAATACTTTCGCGACCTTCGTTTGTTCGTTGAGTTCCGATGTCGGCTGTGTAATCTTCTAATCCAATTGCAAGTGCACAATTATATTTTGATGCAGAAGCGATCTCGAATGCTTTGATTACTCCAAGTGCACTTTCAATGATTGGCATAAAGTAAATTGGATTTTCAACTTTGTGCTGCTTCCTTAACTTCTCAACTTCTTTTTCAAGTTGATGAATTTGCTCCGCTGATTCACACTTTGGAACAAGAATTACATTTACATTATGCGGGACAATGAATTTCAGATCATCTACTCCTTTGGGAAGTTGATTTATCCTAACCATTCTTTCTGCGCTGTAAAAATCAACAGAGCGGAGGGCATTTCGGACAAGAAGCTGAGCTGCATCTTTTTCTGAAGGAGCAACACTGTCTTCCAGATCAAGTATAATTCCATCTGGAGAATGAAGTCCTGCATTGACAAAGAACTTTGGTTCATTTCCGGGCAGATAAAGCCGACTTCTTCTTAATTTGTCTTTTTGAGTTGAGTGCAAATTCTTTTCGTTAAATGGAAGTAAATATTCTTTATTAAATTTTATGTTTTTGATGAAAGGTGAGGATTTAAATCCCCCTTCCCTTAGAGAAGGGGTTAGGGGATGGGCCAATCTTTTTACAGCCAATTCAAATCTTGCTGCAAGCACAAACGGGAGTGCTCCATTATCTTCGCAAAGAATCTTTGCATTTTTGATCTCAAAGAAATTAATCATCTCAAGAATCAATTCTTTGATCGATTCCCCATACATTGATTCAACTTTGCTCTTAAGATTTATTTTTATATCTCCTGAATCTTTCAGTTCGATTTCAAAATAGCAATCAGAACGAACTGATTCGCCTCGTTTGCCAGCGAATGATTTTAATATTTTTTTCATTGTATACCTTTTAATGAGTTGTCATTGCAAACGAAGTGAAGCAATCTCATCATTTTATAGATTGCTTCGCTATCCTTCGACAAGCTAAGGATGACTCGCAGTGACAGAATGTTAAACAATCATTTTCTTCATAAACTCCCGTGCAGTCATAACCTCTGCATTGAAGATTGCATCTTTCATTTCTTTTCTTCTGCCGGAAACAAATAGCTGCGATGATAGAGCGTCGAACTTATTATCCAGATCTTCCATCGTCATTGGTTCTCTTGGATCGCCTTTTGGATATTCAAGATACTCTGAAAATTCTCGTCCATCTTTTGTTCGCACAATAACTTTGCTGGGCTGTTTTGCCGGAAACATTTTTTCAAATTCCTGAGAAGGTTCACCTTTTATTCTATCAATCACCTCCCAAATTCTTGGGTCTTTTAATTTTTCATCTGAGAAAGATTGGGTTGTTACTTTATGATCAACTAAGGCAGCAGCTATGCAATAGGGAAGTGAGTGATCTGCAGTTTCTCTTGATTCCGGGCGATATTTGTGTGGATCGAAAAGTATATCATAAGCTTGTGCTAATGTTGTAAGAGTCACTGTGTCAATCTGATCATAACCGATATTGTTCTTCGTAACAACTTTTAGTGTTGCTGAAAGATGAGTGTGAGTTAATGCTTCTGTGGGAAAAGCTTTCATACTGCATTCAAGAATTTTGTATGAATTGCCAAGTCCGCCAATTAATTTATCAATATTCCATTTCCACTCGGAGACACCATCCCTGCCTTTCATACTGACTGGTTCAACTTTTTGTTCTTTTGCATTCCAGCCAAGAAACGTATCCATAAAACCTTCTTTGCCTTCAAATACTGCTTCAGTTCCAGAGTAACCACGTTGAGCCATTAGTGCTGCAAATACACCTGACTGCGTTGCCATTGGATCAACTGTGTTTTTCATCATTGTAAGTTTGCCAGCAGTCGGACAACCGATTGTATGATTATGGCTTCCACTAATTCCGATAGCGTTTACCATTTGATCGACACTTAGTCCAAGAATTTTTCCTGCAACAATTGGAGAAACAAACTGAGTTAGAGTTGCGTGATGCCATTTCCGTTCACGAACTCCCGGAGAAGCAAACAGACAGAGCCGCTGTTCAAATTCATAAGCAAGTACAATTGCTGTTATTACATCTTCCATTGATGCGCCAACTAATTCTGCAGTTGATAATGCAGCTGGAATAATATCAGACGGATGTGATGGATCTTCTTTCCAGTAAATATCGTTAAAGTCGAGTGCACGGATCATCAATGAATTTACCAATGTTGCATTAACAGCAGGAATTTTATCACCGAATCCAATTACTGTGGCTTCTTCTGTCCCGCCCATATCTCTGTAAATGTTTCGGATTATTCTAACATCTTTTGTATGATATCCTCCGAATGCACAGCCGAATGAATCGTACAGATATCTTTTTATTTCGTGGATAACTTCTTTTGGTAAGTCTATGTATTGCAAGTTAACTGCAAATTCTGAAATTGTTCTTGAAATTGATTTGTTCATATTATTCCTTTATAAGAAATAATTGAACGCTGATTTTTATGATTTTTTATGATCTGCGCTGATCTTAAACAATCGGTGATATCTGCGTTCAATTGTGTTTTAAAGATTCTTCTTAACCCATTCTTCCAATCCACCGGTTACTATTAGCTCTTGTGCTGCTTCACCGACCGGATCGAGAGAATAAGTTTTATCATTAAATGCTAAAGATGAATTTTCAAAATCTATTTTAACATTCATACCGGTTTTTACGGTTAACTTGTCTTTCCCAAATTTTGCTGTCAAATCGTTTACAAGTTGTGGACATTCAATTAGCAAATAACCATTGTTAAGAGCATTACGTTTATAAGTCTCATTAAAAGTGCCTGCAACTACTAATTGAATTCCTTTATACTTTAGAGCTGTTGCTGCCTGCTCACGTGATGAACCAGTGCCAAAATTAAATCCGCCAACAAGTACATCTCCGGATTTCGTAATCTTCACAAATTCAGGATCGTAATTTTCCATTACAACTTCTGCTTGCTGCTGCGGAGTCATATCATCATTGTAAGTGTACTTGCCGGGATAAATTCCATCGGTGTTCAAGTTATCCTGGTGGCAGAAAATTAACTCTCCTTCAATTACAGGTTTAAATCCTTTGATAATTTTTACAGCAGTTTTTTTATCGGTTTTTTTCTCATTGATTTTAATTGAGCCATTAATCGGACGGTGTTCCTTATTCTTCCACTCGAAATAAATTTTACCTGCAACAGCAGAAGCAGCTACCACAGCAGGAGAAGCAAGATAAGCCTGTGCATTTGGTGAACCCATTCTTCCTTTAAAATTTCTATTCGTTGCAGAAATTCCAATCTCACCATCTTCAAGCAATCCTGTTCCGAGTCCGATACATGGTCCACAGCCGGGAGGAAGTGGAATTGCACCAGCTTCTAACAATGATTGCCAGTAACCGTATCGTTCAGCTTCTTTTTGAACTTCACTTGACGCAGCGGCAATATAAAACTTTACGTGATCAGCAATTTGCTTCCCCTTAACTTCTGCTGCTGCTTCTGCGATATCATCAACACGACTATTAACACACGATACTAGATATGCTTTATTTATTTTAATATTTTTTTCTTTAAGCTCTGATACCGCTGCATATGTTTTTACTGTGTTAGGACCAGATACAAATGGTTCGATTGCAGAAAGATCAATCGTTAGTTCTTTTACATAAAAAGCATCTGTATCAGCTTGAAGATTATTATGTTCTAATTCTTCAATACGTTTATGATTTATTCTTGGATGCTGACCATTTCCATCTTCATCAGAAAAAACTCCTTCAAGTCCACGATGCTCAATAAATCTTTCGCGTTTTTTCAACCATAAAATTGTTGCAAGATCAATTGGGAAAACTCCTGCAAGTGCGCCCCACTCTGTCGTCATATTTGCAATAGCTAATCGTTCATCAATTGTCAGATAACGAATTCCATCACCAGCAAATTCTATTGCATGATTTAATACTTCATCTTTATTAAAATATCCGCACAAGGCTATGATGACATCTTTTCCGGTTACGCCATGTCTTAAGTTTCCCTTCAACTCGACTTTTGCAATTGGTGGAACCTGCCACCAAGTTCTTCCTGTTGCCCAGATTGCAGCGGCATCTGTCCGGACAATTGGAGTTCCAAGACAGCCAAGCCCGCCATACATATTTGAATGCGAATCGGATGCAACAACCATCGTTCCCGGCCAGGCATAACCTTCTTCGCACATAATCTGGTGTCCGATGCCTCGACCAGCTGGATAAAAATCCGCTCCCATAGTTTTAGCAAAGTCTTCAATCTTTTTATACTTCTCAAGATTTTTTTCTGTTGTATCCTGAACATTATGATCAAGTGTACATACAACTTGCCTTGGATTGAAAAGTTTTTTCGCACCTATGGATTTGAATTTTGGAATGACTGCACCGGTGTTGTCGTGTGTCATTACATAGGCAGGTTTAATAGAAAGATAATCACCTGCGTGAACTTCGTGTTTTGGATCCAATCCCACAGCAAATTTTTGTGCTATTTTTTCGATTAAAGTTTGGGGCATTTTTTCTCCGTAATCTTGAACTCTGCCAGAATTGAAAGGCGAGAAGCAAGAGGTTTTTATTTAATTTTCTTTTTTAATGAAGTTATCATTGCAAATAAACTGTTTAATAACTTTTCAATTTCAATTAGCTCATTATTGTTGGACAACTTTAATTTCAGAGTAATTTCTAATTGAGTATCAATCTCAACTAATGATGATCTAGAAATTTCAAGGAACCTGATTTTCTCAAGTTTAGAAGTTCGTGATAATCCTTCAGCAACATTTGAACTTACAGAAACTGAAGCTCTTCTCAGTTGACTAGTTAATCCAAAAAGCTCTTCTTTTGGAAATTTAGATGTCAAGGAATAAATCTTTGATACCAAGTCTAAACTATAATTCCAGATATCTAATTTTTTATGACTAAGATCAAGCATTCTTACTTCTTACCTCTCGCTTCTAGCCAATTATACTTTAAACGGATCGAATGAAACAAAATCTGCGTGATGAACAATTATTGCTTCAACATTTCTTTTTGCCAAATCACCTTCTTTTGCATGATAGGCAATTATATGCTGCACTTCATAAGGCAATCCGAATCTATCTGCAATTGAAACACCGCTAAATGGATGACGAAGTAAATTTCCGGCTTTACTTGTGACAAGTTTACCATTCACTTTATCATATTCAATTAATTTTCCTATGTCAATCAGAATTGCACCAGCGATAAGTAAATCCATATCTATTTTTATTTCATCACCGAAGTTAGCTTTCATTCGCTTTGCAATATCCACAGAAAGCTGAACTGCCGTACGTTTATGGTTCATAAAAGTTATTTTGCAATCTTTTATCAAAAGTGAAAAAGGAATCACTTCAAGATCTTCAGGAGTGAGCACTGAGTTTTCAATTGCATAAATCCAGCAGTTTAAAACTTTTTCTCTTAGCTCTTTATTTTCAATCCATTTTATTTCTGGCCAGATTTTTAAAACTTTTTCTTTCATTAATTTCCTCAGATTTATTTTAAGCAATTTCTTTACTTAATTCTTTACCGTTGATTAAAACACTATAGGCTTTAATTCCAAGCAAAACTGCAAGAGTAAATAGTAAGACTGAAATAATTGATAATGTAAAATTAGTTGCAATAAAATTTTGATAGACCAACATTCCCAATGCTGTTAGTGTCACCGCGAACATGAAAAGCATTGGTATCAAAACAAACAAAAATCCTTTTTTAAGATTTGCTACCCAGACAGTTAATGCGAGCAATGCTAATGCTGCAAGTAATTGATTTGCACTTCCGAACACCGGCCAGATTGACATTGTTTGTCCACTGAAAGTTAAAGCTGCACCAAAGAAAACAGTTATACCTGTAGCCACAAATCTGTTCTGAAAAATTGATTTTTTCTCTGGTTGATCTTTAACTTCAAAATATTCCTGGAACATAAATCTTGCTAACCGTGTTGCGGTATCGAGCGAAGTTAATGCAAAAGCAGAAACTGCAAGTGCAGTAAATGTTTGTGCAAGTGGTATAGAAATATTCAGAACTGGAATTGCATTAATAAATCTTGCTACGCCGAGAGAAAATGCTGCAACCGGACCCTGCTTAATAAGGAGGTCAATAAATTCTTTATTAACCATCGAAGCAACCGCAACCAATGATAAGACAGCAAGCAAGCCTTCAATCAGCATTCCGCCGTAGCCGATAATTCTGCTATCGGTTTCTTTATTAAGCTGCTTTGCTGTAGTTCCACTTCCTACCAGTGAATGAAATCCGCTGATAGCACCACAAGCAACCGTGACAAATAAAGCGGGGAAGAGATATCCAACTTTTTCTAATGAAAATGTGCTGAATGCGGGAAGATTGATTGTTGGGGCAGCAAATAAAATTCCAACTAATCCTCCGATCATTAGAGCATATAGGAAAAAAGAATTTAGATAATCACGAGGCTGCAGCAATATCCAGACAGGTGTAACGGATGCAGCAAAAATATAAACGAACAGGATTAACTGCCAGGTGAGTTTATCAAGCTGAAGCGGAAATAAATTTCCTGCTGGAATGGATAAGAAAAGCAGAACAACTCCGATAATCGTTGCAACCCACAAAGGAACTTTAAATCGATAAATTGTTAATCCAAACAAAATTGCAAGAAATATAAACAGAATTGAAGAGGTCCCTGCACTCGGAATATGAGTGAAAGTATCCGAAACAATTATAGTGAACACTGCAATTACAAGAATTAAAGTTGCCCAGGAGAATATGAGGAAAAGTTTCTTACCATTCACTCCAAGATAAGTTTGAATTATGTAACCAATTGATTTGCTTTGATGACGAACTGAAGCAACAATAGATGAATAATCGTGAACACCGCCGATAAAAATTGCGCCGAATACAACCCACAGATAAACCGGCAGCCAACCAAATCCTGCGGCTATAACCGGGCCAACAATTGGGCCTGCACCTGCGATCGATGCAAAGTGATGTCCGAGGAGAACCGGAGCTTTTGCCGGAACGTAATCAACTCCATCGTACATTGTGTGCGAAGGTGTTTCTTTAATATTGTTCACTTCAAGCCGCTTGGTTATAAAACCGCCGTAGAGCTTGTAAGCAACAACATACATTATTAGTGCAATGAGTATGAGTTCTATTCCGTTCATTTTTATATCGTCAAAGGTGAAAAGTCAAAAGTCAAACGGGAATTCATCCAGCTCTCTCAATGAATTTTGATAGCCTAGCAAAGAGTTCGTTAAGCTTTTTATCAATTATTTTAACTGTTTTATCATCCAGATAATTTAATGTAATAGCAATTTCCAAATGATTATCTACTTCAACTAAAGAGGATCTTGATATTTCATGAAATCTTTTTCTTTCTACTAAACTTTTTCTTGAAGAACCCTCAGCAATATTTGCTGAGATAGATACCGAAGCTCTTCTAGTTTGATTCGTCAATCCAAATAATTCATCTTTTGGGTATTTTGATGTGATCTGATATATAAGTGACACAAATTTTACAGCAATTTGCCACACATCAAGATTTTTATGATTTAGTCTTAACATTAAAATCTCTAACGTATTCTAAGAAAAACCATTTGACTTTTGACGTTTATCGTTTCACAACTTTGAAATTATTTCATCCGTCATTTGCTGAGTTGTACAAGCACCTTTACTGAATACATCAGGACCACCGCGCAATTTCATCATATCGTATGTCTTAACTTTACCCTCTTCAATAACTTTAGCAATTGCTTTTCTAATTTTATCAGCTTTTGCTTTTTCGTCAATGTGATCAAGCATCATACAGGCACTTAAAATCATTGCGATTGGATTTACAATTGAAGGATTCAATTCCTGATATTTTGGTGCACTGCCGTGAGTTGGTTCAAACACTGCAACTTCTTCACCAATGTTAGCGCTACATGCAAAACCAAGCCCGCCAACCAATCCGGCAAATCCATCTGAGATAATATCGCCAAACATATTTTCAGCAACAATAACTCCGTAGGTTTCAGGATTTTTAGTAAGCCACATCATTTGTGCATCGATGTTTGTATCCCACAAAGCAATGCCCGGATATTCTTTAGCAATTGCTTTTGCTTCTTTAAACATCATACCGGAAGTTTCCCGAAGCACATTTGGTTTTTCGCAAAGTGTAAGGTTTGTGTAACCATATTTTTTTGCGTACTCAAAACCTGCACGAATAATTCTTCGTGAAGTATTTCTCGTAACAATTCTTGTTGAGATTGCCATATCTTCACTCGGAACATCCTTAAAGAATTTCATCTTAGGATGAGTCTCAAGAGCATCACGAACCTGTTTTGGAGGATTCGTCCATTCAATTCCACCATAAAGTCCTTCTGTGTTTTGTCGGAAGATAACAGCGTTAACCAATGGCTCATCAAATCCGCCTTTTGCATTTCTGATTATAAAATTTAGTGGGTTGCCTTTGAATGATTGGCAGGGACGAATACAAACATCAAGATTAAACTTTTGTCGTAAACCAACGATTGGTGAAAAGTAACTAAATCCTTTTCCTTTTAGAGATGGATCAAGTTCCTTATCTGCGGCATCTTTTGGTTTGGAAGTTATTGCGCCGAATAAACCGATTTTATGTTTCTCAAGAAGATCAATTGTGCGTTGTGGAAGGGCATTACCTTCACTGCACCAAAAATCCCAGCCGATATCTCCGTGAACATATTCAGCTTCGAAACCGACTGCTCCTAAAACTCTTATTGCTTCTTGAAGTACTGTTTTACCAATGCCATCTCCTGGCATTGCAACGATAGTTCTTTTCATAAAAATGTATCCTGAAAAAGTGAAAAAATTGCTCTGGAAACTTAGATAATTGGCTGTAGTGAAACAAGATAAATCACCATAATCAAAGTCAACTTAAGATACATTTTTAAGATTTTAAAGTATTTAAATCTGCTTTCTTCAATTCAAATAAAATCCAATAAATTAGCTGCACTGAAGACAAATTTTATAGTAAATTTAGCAGCCGAAAATTGTAACAATAGTAAATCACACTAAACAGTTTCTAGTTTGATGCCAATAAATAAAAATGCAAAACTAAACCGAACTCTTCGTCTCAGCGAAGGAGATAAAAAGAAATTTAAAATAAAACTAATAAGGCTGTACAAACCATCTAATTCTAAACAACTAATTAATAAAATTATTAACCAGGACTTTTTGCAAGTTGCAGATTTTCTCCCCGATAATTTTGTTGACTTGCTATTCATTGACCCGCCTTACAACATAACAAAGAAATTCAATCAGGTATCATTTAATGAAATGGATTTGATAGAATACGAAGAATGGCTGAATTCCTGGTTAAAGAAACTAGTTAGGATTCTAAAAGAAAATGCATCCATTTACATTTGTTCCGACTGGAAATCTTCATCAGCGATTTTCAGAGTTGGTTCAAAGTATTTTAAGGTGAGAAACCGAATTACATGGGAACGAGAAAAGGGAAGAGGTGCAAAAGCAAACTGGAAGAACTGTACTGAAGATATTTGGTTCTTTACGAAGTCTGAAAAGTACACATTTAATATTGATACTGTAAAACTGAGAAGGAAAGTTTTAGCTCCATATAAGGATGAAAAAAGAAGACCGAAGGATTGGATAGAAAGAAAAGAAGGTAACTTCAGAGATACATTCCCGTCAAATATATGGAACGACATTTCGGTACCATTCTGGTCAATGCCTGAGAATACTGAACATCCGACACAGAAACCTGAAAAACTTTTAGCTAAAATAATTTTAGCAAGCACAAATAAAGGCGATATAATTTTTGATCCATTCATTGGTTCGGGCACAACCGCCGTAGTAGCAAAAAAGCTTGGAAGAAAATATGTTGGTGTTGAAGTTGATGAATACTACTGCTATCTGGCCGAAAAGCGATTGGAGTTGGCGGAAAAAAACACAAGGATTCAAGGTTATGAAGATGGTGTATTTTGGGAAAGGAATACTTTGACCGATCAGGTTAAAAGTCAGAAGTTAAATTTCAAATCAAAATGAATGTTTATTATTATCTTTAATTGTTAATTTTCAATTATAAATTATTCATTGTATTTGGGTGCCGGTTAACAGATAAATGCCCAACTCCGTCAGGTCCGGAAGGAAGCAGCGGTAAGCATAAGTTTGTGTAGCCGGTTACCCTTTTTTGTTTATAGGTGGAAGCAGTAATTCAAGAATACCTTTACCGATTCTGGGATTTTCTTTAAAGTGAATTTTTGCTATTGCTGCCGGAGGAATTTTAAAATTTGTATCATTAGAACCAATCATTGATGCGATGTGAATTCCAATATCTGGTTGATGTCCAACCATTGCTATCTCACCCATGCCTAAAGGTACCGCAATAGAAATTAAATCCTCGGTTAAGCCACCATTAAGAAGAGAAATTTCTTCCATAGTTGCCGCCTTTACTTTGAAAACATCACGAATAATATCGGCCGTTTGTTTTGCTCTTTTTAGCGGAGAGGATAAAATAATATCAAAACTATGTGTAAAGTTTTTCCAGAATTCAGCAGAAGCCCGGACAATTTCACCGCCATTTACAGTCAAACCTCTTAGTTCATGCGGCTTGTTTTCTGAAGTTGCCTCAGCTTCACCATGCCGTATTAAATAAATATTCATTTTCTGGTCCGAGAAAAATTAGCCTGCAGTTAGAAATATTTTAGCAATCAATATCAAAAGAATTTAAAATCTGATTTAACATTCTTTTGTTCTGTTCAAAAGTGTTCTTCGGACAATCGAATAATAGAAGATACTTTTTATCGCCACAAGCAAGTTCCAGTAGCTGATTGTAATTTTTATCCATTGTATAATTTCCTGTTGATCTTTTTCTGGTATTTTCCCCAGCGAAACTGCCAAAAGGATACCATGAGTAATCCTCGCCTGATTTACCCGAAGGAATTTCAAAAATTGTAATTGCAGCCTTAAGTTTACTATTAAGATACTTTGTGCCGGTCAGGCTGGATTTGAGTAATTTGTCTTCATTATACCACGAAACTTTTGCCCAATCTTCATTCAGATCTATAGTAAATTCTGGTAAAGTATTATCATCTAAAATTCCAGCGGGAATTTGTGGTTGAATAATAACCCTGCTAAAATCTTCTATTTCCTGTTTTACAAAATTATTAAAAAGATTTTTTGAACTGAGATATTTCTTGCTATTCGGGTAGAAATAAAAAGTATCGGCTTGATTTATAACTTGAAGATTGGTTTTGCCCGAAATTTCTGTAACGATGAAATCAGTGGAAATTTTTTCAATTATCTGGGTCGATGTATTTTTATCTTTTACGAATTTGCTAATTGATCTGTAAACAAGACCTGCGGTTGTATCATACACTTCGTAAATCGAGAGTCGCTCAAGGTTTAAAACATCTTTGGTCAGAAATCTTTCCTGCACAAAAACAAAATTCCGGTTTTCCTTCGCAGCCCATTGAGCACTTAGATTTCCGTTCAGCGATTTATCAATTAAATATAAGCGGAGTTCATCATCATAAATTGCAAAACGGTTTAAAAGAGGATCGGAATATTCCAGAAGAACAGAATAGTAATATTTATTATTTATGTAACCACTATCAATTTTAATGTTGTTGAAATCTTTCCTGCTTATTAATTCTGCATCGACAAATCCTTTCAACTCAACATTGGCTTCATGGTTTCTATCAAGTGCCTGTAAAACTAATTCACGAAGTTTTGCACTATTTAATTTTTCATCACTTGTGCTGCATGCTGAAAATACAAACGCAAGGATTGCGAATGCATATAAAATTAACTTATTCATCATTTATTCTCTGTAGTTATGAGCAAAAATAATAATTATTTTTGAAATATTTTTTTGATAGAGTATATTTCTGATGGTATCCAAATACGAATTGTTTCTTATTATGATGAATACATTTGAATAAAGTCATCCTTATCTTTTTCTGCATCATACCTTTTTGTATCCGCTCCTACGGACAAACTGTTGAAATTCCCCCGCTTACACTTTCGGGAATTAGCTTTGAGATAAATGGTGAAGGGTTTGCTGATAGTCTTAAATCATTTGAAATTGAGTTTATAAAAGATGATTCAGCAGAGAACTTTGCAATAAATATGTCCGATGGTTCATTCGACACAACACTCACAATTCACAACTCAGGAAATTATAGAGTAGTCTTTTCAGGAATTGAAAGGGAAGAAACCACCGTAAATGTTATCCCCGGAATTTTAAGCATTATCCCACCACTTCTGGCAATTGCTCTTGCGTTAATATTCAGGCAGGTTGTGGTTTCTTTGATTCTCGGAATTTACTCCGGAGCTTTTTTTATTTATGGCTTCGATCCTCTTGCAGCATTTTTAAGATTGATTGATAAATATGTAATTGCTGCAGTTAGTGATGTTTCTCATACACAGATAATTGTTTTTACTTTACTCTTTGGCGGAGTGATTGGTTTGATTTCCCGAAGCGGTGGAACCACAGGGATTGCTAATTCGCTTTCAAAATTTGCGAGGACCAGAAGATCTGGAATGATTTCTACATGGCTTTCAGGATTAATTATTTTCTTTGATGATTATGCGAACGCACTTGTAGTTGGCAATCTGATGAGACCGATTACAGACAAACTTAAAGTCTCACGCGAAAAGCTCGCTTTTATTGTTGATGCAACTTCTGCACCTGTTGCTAGTATTTTTATTGTCTCTTCGTGGATTGGTTATGAAGTTGGATTGATTCAGGATGGTTTAGAAGTAATCGGTTCTCCGCTTAATGCTTATTCAGTTTTTCTTGATACAATAATTTTTCGTTTCTATCCTCTCGCAATGCTTGTCTTTGTGTTTCTCATTGCATTTACAAAGAGAGATTTCGGTTCAATGCTTAAAGCTGAAAGAAGAGCGGTTCACGAAGGGAAGGTATCCGCAGCAACATTCACCGCTAATGATTTTTCAGAAAAGAGTGAATTGTTTGCTAATGAAGACAAAGCAAAATGGTATAATGGAGTTGTCCCGATTCTGGTTTTGATCTCGATTACTGTTTTCGGTTTGATATTTACTGGAATTGAATCTCTTAAAGAGCAGGGGATAGACGATTACGGAATTAGAGATGTTATCAGCAATTCAAATTCATATCTGGCTTTGCTTTGGGGAAGTTTTTCCGCCTGTGTTGTTGCTGCTTTAATGATCGTTGCGCAAAGACTATTAACATTACGACAGACTGTTGATGCCTGGTTTGCCGGAATTCGTTCTATGTTTCTGGCGGTTTTGATTTTAACTCTTGCGTGGAGCATTGGTGCAGTAACAAGTGAAATAAGAACAGCAGATTATATTATAAGTCTGATAAGCGATTCAATTGACCCGCGTTTTCTGCCCGTTATTGTATTTATAGTCTGTGGTGTCACGAGCTTTGCAACCGGAACAAGCTGGGGGACAATGGCAATTATGTTTCCGATTGTAATTCCTCTTTCTGCAGCAGTTACAGGAATGAATGATTACTCACCTGCGGATACGCATTTAATTTTGATAGGAGTTGTCAGTTCAGTTCTTGCGGGATGCGTTTGGGGAGATCACTGCTCACCGATTTCCGACACAACAATTCTAAGCTCAATGGCTTCCGGCTGCGATCATATTGATCACGTACGAACTCAGCTTACTTATGCAATTACTGTTGGCATTGTGACGATGTTAATCGGTGATATACTTACTGCTTTCGGTTTGTCGCCAATCATTGCGCTACTGATAATTATATCTCTTCTTTTTGGGATTATTTATTTGTTCGGTAGGAAGGTAGAATAAAAAAATTTTATTTCGTAGAAGCTCAAAATTTTAAGCCTCGACCATTAAAAATTAATCGCTGTAGGGAACGGACTACTGTCCGTTCCTATTAATTGTTTTAATTTAATTTGCGGATCGATCGGGAGATCGATCCCAACAGCCTATTTCAAGAATAACATCTTCTTCGTTTCGATAAAACCTTGTCCTGAATTTATTTCAGAACCTCCCGCGTTTAACTGGTAAAAGTATATTCCACTGGAGAGATTCCGACCTTCGTCGGAATTAACGTTGAACTCAACTTCATAAGTGCCTGCTGGTTTTTCTTCGTTAACGAGTGTTGCAACTTCATTTCCTAGAACGTCATAAACTTTTAAGGTCACGTTTGACATTTCACCTTTGACGTTTGACAGAATAGAATATTTAATCTTCGTAGTTGGATTAAACGGGTTGGGGTAATTTTGTTCTAATGCAAACTTTACTAGCGCATCAATTGTAACTTCTATAATGTTTGAATATTCAAACGTTCCGTCGAAATCAATTTGTTTTAATCTGTATTGATAGTTACCTGGCAGCATTGATTCATCAACAAAAGAATAGTGATGAACTTCAGTTGATGTTCCAAAACCGGGAACAAATCCAACTTTCTCCCAACCGCCGTTGTCATTCTGAGCGGAGCGAAGAATCTCAAAACCCTGATTGTTTGTTTCTGTTGCTGTTGACCAAATAAGTTTAAAATCATTCCCTGAAAGTTCTGCAGTGAAGCTCAGGAATTCAACGGGAATAATGTTATCAGTCTTTATTAACCAAACATCGTGAACTCCAGCACCAAATGACAAAGTATGACCGACTAAAATCAATCCGCCGTCATTTGTTTGTCTAACAAAAAATCCTACATCCGAAGCAGAACCGCCATAAGTTTTAAACCATTCTTCATTGCCGTTCGCATCGGTTTTAACAAGGTAGAAATCGTCTCCGCCGGCACCGAAGGAAAGAGTATAACCAAGAACAATAAATCCGCCTTCATTTGTCTGTTGCACTGAGTTACCATAATCTCTTCCCGTTCCACCGAAAGTTTTTGTCCATTCTGCATTTCCTGAAGGATCTGTTTTTATTAAAAGCATATCATAAAGTCCTGCACCAAAAGAACCTGTATAACCAGTAAGGATATATCCTCCGTCAGTCGTTTGCTGTACAGCATAACCTCGGTCAGCATCATCACCGCCAAAAAATTTATTCCATTGCTGATTGCCCAGTGAGTCTGTTTTCACGAGCCAGGCATTTCCAATAAATCCCGGACCATAAGATAATGTCCATCCGGTAAGTATGAATCCGCCATCAGAAGTATGATCTACATACCAAGCACCATCTGAGCTCAATCCGCCGTGAGTTTTTTGCCAAACTAAATTTCCTGCAGAATCGGTTTTTATCATCCACATATCTCTGCTGCCTGCTCCGTACGATGATGTGACTCCACCAATAAGAAATCCACCATCATTTGTTTGGAGGACAGAATAACCTTCATCATCCTGAGCTCCGCCAAATGTTTTTGTCCAGACCTGGTTTCCTGAAGCATTAGCTTTAGCTAGAAACACATCATTTAATCCTGCACCGAATGATTCTGTATATCCGGCGATAATGTATCCGCCGTCGGTTGTTTGCTGAACTGAATATCCTTCATCGTCACTGTTGCCACCGAAAGTATTGTTCCACTGCTGATTTCCGTTTTTATCTGTTTTAATCAGCCACACATTTCTGCCGCTGATTGTTCCGTACGAGCGAGTATAACCGGTTATGATGTATCCGCTGTCAGCAGTCTGCTGCACACAATGTCCGATGTCAATATTAGTTCCGCCGAAAGTTTTTGTCCACATTGTATCGGGTGCTTGCGGGAACATCTGAATTGATAGAAAGAATATTGCTAATAAAAGCTGAGGTAAATATTTAATTGTGTTTTTCATTATGGTCTCACTGATGAAAATTTGTATCACAAACTAAGTTAAAATTTTTGTAGAAGGCAAGAGTATTGAAAAACAATCGATTAAATTTCGAATTGGCTTGTAGGGGTTCAAAATTTTGAGCCCCTACAAGGTGAAATCATTATTTCATCAAAATCATCTTCTTCGTTTCAACAAAAGAACCCGCTCTCAACTGATAGAAATAAACTCCGCTTGGTAAACTGGTTGCATTAAATTCAACTTCATAACTTCCTTTAGAAACGTTTTCGTTAACAAGAGTAGCAACCTCTCGTCCCGTAAGATCAAATACTCTTAAAGAAACCTCTCCATTCTTCGGAATTTCAAAGCTTATTTTTGTTGAAGGATTAAACGGATTGGGATAGTTCTGAGACAAAACAAAATTGTTTGGAGCTCTTCCTCCGGGACTTAGCTTATATACTATGTTTGATTCAGGAATTATTCCAGCTTCAAGCATTTGACCTTTGTTTATCTCTTCGCAGATGTCTTTTGCAAGTTCGTCGTTGGTTGCATCTCCGTCAAGGATTAGCTGAGCTACATAGGTAACAGCATCAGCAGCATCACGATCGTCTTCACTTATTACAGTTGCATTGCCAATTCTTCCTGATGCAAAGTTCAAAAGCAAAGTGAACAAATGCTGACGTGCTTTGCTTTCCATTGGTCGATTTCCTTTTACAGAAAGTATTGCGTGAGCTTCTTCAAATCCGAAATCACCCATACTTTCAAACAAACATAAAACTCCGAAGTGGTTGAAAGCCTCATCCAGATACATATAAAGATCAGCTTCAGTTTCCTGTGCGTTTCCGTGTCCGGTAAGGTAAACACTGAATTGATGTTTCCAGTATCCCATTCCTTTGCAGCTGTTTGTTACTACAGTTGGAGTTAATTCAAAATTTACTTCTGTGCAGGGAGTATTTGGTTCTATTCCAACCTGCGTTTCACCGGGTGATGCTGCAAATCCAAGCGGTGTCATAATAGAAACTGAATAAATACCAGCATCAAGGTTGGTGAAACTATAACTGCCGCTTGCATCTGTAAGAACAGGGGCACCTAAAGGTATACTGCTTACATCTAGGAGTGTTACTGAAACTCCTGCAAGAGGTGAACCCCCAGTTTGTGTAACATAACCGCAAATATCTCCGGGTGGAGCAGTGACTGGTAATACTGTTACCGTTACATAATCATAACCAGAAAGGTTGTTAGCATCAATTACTTCAAGCTCAATTGTATAATTGCCCGGATCAGAAAAATTATATGTAAATATAATTCCTGTTCCAATTAAAGTGCCTGATTCATACCAGAAATAGTATAATGGTATTTCTCCAATACCAATACCATATAATATAAATGATTGGTCTTCATATACCACCAGTTGATCGATATCAACGAAGTTTTCATCAAGTATAGTTACAATTGGTGGCGTACCCGTATCAGCTTTAATTTCAGAAAAATTCATTGACCAAAACAGAACTGTAAAAAGAATAAAAAAAGAAGAAAAGAATTTCATAAGACCTCCCTGGGTTTGTGCGAGTAATAGTTGATTATTTATCTACATTACTCCTTTAGGAGAAGCACAACATTCCGGAAAGAAGAAAAGAGAACCGCAGTCCACACGTTTCTCCAAAGGGGCAGAACAATTTAAAATCAATGTGCAAAAAATATAATTACCGCACAAGCAACTCTTCATATCCGGCAAGTAAAAAAATAAAATTTATGTAGGGAACGGACTCCTTGCCTTTGCCGACAGGCAGGCTGTCCGTTCTGATTTATTGATGGCGGATTGGTCGGGAGACCAATCCCTACAAATTTCAAAAAAAATTGATTGATGTAGGGAGCGGATTCCCATCCGTTCCGAATTTATGTTTTATTTTTAGTAACGGATCGATCGGGAGACCAATCCCTACAAATTTCAAAAAAAAATGATTGATGTAGGGAACGGATTCCCATCCGTTCCGAATTTATGTTTTATTTTTGATAACGGATCGATCGGGAGATCGATCCCTACAAATTTCAAGCAATGTAGGAAATATATTCCTATTCGTTCCGTAATATAATTTTATATTTACAGGCATATCAGTGAGGAAATTGATTCCTACAGATTTTATTGGATATGTATGTAGACTTTGTCCGAACCGTATTATTAATAAAAATATTAAAATGTTTCTTTTAATTTAAAGAACTGATTTTTTATTCAATGAATAAACTTCCTAAAAGAAAAAGAACCCGATTAAAAGAATATGATTATTCTAAATATGGATTTTATTTCGTAACTATTTGTATTAAGAATCGAAGAGAATTCTTTTCGCGAGTTGTTAATTCAAATATCGTACTTTCCAAATATGGTTTAATTGTAGACCAAATCTTAAAAACTCTATCAGATTTTTATAGTGTCGAAATTGATTATTATGTGATTATGCCCGATCATCTTCATTTGATTTTAATTCTTGACAACGGTTTGAGAGGTAAAAATCATTCACTATCAAATATAATTGGTAAATTTAAATCATATTGTACAAAGAAAATCCGTGAGAATCTCACTAATCCCAATGAATTTGAATGGCAGAAATCATTCTTTGATAGAATTATAAGAAACGAAAAAGAATTATTTCAAATAAGAAAATACATTGATGAGAATCCATTAAAATGGGAATTAGAAAAAGTCAACCCGGATAATTTGATGATGTGAACAATTATTCCTCAAATGTGGAATTTAAATCCAAACTCCCTCCGCTCCGATGTAATGTTTTCTTTTTAGTAACGGATTTGTCGTGAGACCAATCCCTACAAATTTCAAAAAAAATTGATTGATGTAGGGAACGGATTCCCATCCGTTCCGAATTTATGTTTTATTTTTGGTAACAGATCGATCGGGAGACCAATCCATACAATGTTCAGTTTGTGAATAGTAGAGACAGGTTACGACCTGTCCCTGTAAGATTAAGGAGTATAGGGTCAGCGAAAGTCCTTAATTTCTGGAATCAAGAAATGTATTGTAGGTGAGCTTCGACTTTTCTCTTCCTTTTAAAATCTCGTTCAGCTTTTCACGTTCTGGAAGAGTATTATCAACCCACAAAGTTGATGGTTTAATATTTTGTTTTGTCGGAATTAATTCTGAGTTACCAATCGGCAGACCACTCGAATGAATATTATTTTCATCCACGAGAATTTTTTCATTGGAAGAAATCAGGTAATCACCATCGTAAATTTTCTGATATCTATCTTTTAACAGATTGTAAGTATCCTTGTAAGAATATTGATTATAGCTTTCGCCCTCACTGGTGAAAGCTATCTTAATCGCATTGTTTCCTTTATGCACAAGAACCGGCGTTCCTTTTTCAACTTTTTCATAAACGATTTGTGCATCTTCCCTGGATACTCTCACACATCCGTGAGAAACATTTTTCTTGCCAAGATATTTGTAATAACTTTTTCCAAGCAATGCGTGGAAACCAATTCCATTATTAAAGCCCATCCAGTTCAGCATAACTGTGCTGTCAAACTGAACTGAATATTGTTTTTTTGCTTTCCATTGGATTGCAAATAACCCTGTGCTTGTTTCCATTCCTTTTTCAACCCGTTTTGTACCGGAAGAAATAGGAAAATGGAATTCACTTCCATCTCTTGAAAAAAGTGTTGCTTGCTGAGTCGAAAGATTTACTTCGATGTAATGATCTTTGTTTGTGTAAACAGTATCGCGCAGTAGTTTAAAATCATATCCGGCGAATGGATGAAATGAATAATCAAATTCTTTTGGTGAAAGTTCTGATGTGCTTTTATTTAAGTAGGCGCTGTTAAAAAAGATTATTGCCGTTAAAACTATTGACGTTAAAAAAATCTTATTCGTTCTTTTCATTGTTGAAGTACTCTCTGACAAGTTGGGCTTTCTTATTTCCTATTATTTTTGATAAAGATTCAGTGTTAGAATTTTTAATTTTTTCAACACTGCCCAGCTCCGAGAGCAACTGATATGCCGTTGCTTTTCCGATTCCTTTTATCTCTGTCAGTTCTGTCGTTATTGTTCTTTTTGATCTTCTTTGTCTGTGGAAAGTTATTGCAAAACGATGCGCTTCATCTCTTATTTGCTGTAAAAGCTTTAATCCCGATGAAGTTTTTGGAATTGATTCTGGTTCTGAATTTTCAGGAAAGAATACTTCTTCAAGTCTCTTTGCGAGACCGATAATATTGTATTGTTTTATTCCGAGACTGTCTAATATTTCACACGCACTTGATAGTTGTCCTTTGCCGCCATCGACCATAATTAATTCAGGAAGTGGTTCGTTGCTAGCAAGCAATCGTGTGTATCTTCTTTGAATAACTTCCTGCATACTAGCAAAGTCATCAGGGCCATCAACTTCTTTTATAATGAATTTTTTGTATTCACTTTTCTTCGGTTTGCCGTCAACAAATACAACCATACTTGCAACAGAATCCGATCCCTGAATATTTGAAATATCGAAACACTCAATTCTTCTCGGAAGAATTTTTAATCGCAAATCTCTCTGTAATGCCGAAAGTGAAAATGGTACATTTCCTTCTTTCTTCATTTTCTGTAATTGAATTTCTTTTAATTGAAGATTTGCATTTTCTTTGCACATCATTACAAGCGCTTTAAGTTCACCTCTCTGCGGAATAAATATCTTTACTTTTTTTTCTGCTCTTTGATTCAGCCACTCTTCAAGCAGTTCTTTTTCTAGTGGCTCAACTTCAATCAAAATCTCTTTTGGGATTTCAACGTGATCTCCATAGTAAAATTTAACTGCTGAATTATAAATTTCTTCTAATTCTTCACCGCCATTCAAACTTAAACGAAGCTGTTTTTTACCAACAAGTTTGCCTGAACGAATGTTGAAGACAGAGCAGGCAGAATCTTTATCTTCAAAAGCAATCGAAATTACATCTCTGTCCTCAAAATCATTGCTGACTACTTTTTGTTTGGAAGAAATAATTCGAAGCTGATCAATTTTATCTCTAATCTCAGCAGCTTTTTCAAATTCCATATTTACTGAAGCTGATTTCATTTTTTTATCGAGATCTTTTATTAAGTCATCAGTTCTTCCGCGAATTACTTTTACAACTTCATCAACCATATCGTTGTAATCTATTTCGCTTACAAGTCCTTCGCAGGGACCGTCGCATTTTTTAATGTGATAATCAAGACAGACTTTAAATTTTTTCTTTGCGATTGAGTTATCATTAATATCAAACTTGCAGCTTCTTATTTTGAAAACCTGGTTAATCATTCTCAAAGCCGACTTCATATTTTTAACACTCGTATAAGGACCAAAATATTTTGACCCATCGCGAACTACTCTTCTAGTCGAAAAAATTCTCGGGTAAGGTTCATTCGTTACTTTGATGAAAGGGAAGGATTTATCATCCTTTAAGTTTACATTGTATCTGGGTTTAAGTTCTTTGATGAGATTGTTTTCAAGCACCAATGCTTCTACTTCTGAATCAGTGACTACCAACTCAAAGTCAGAAATTTTGCTTACCAGTGCTTCAGTTTTTGCGTTGGGATTCTTTGAATGGAAATAACTTTTTACACGGCTGCGGATGTTATTTGCTTTACCTACATAGATTACTTTTTTCTTATCGTTAAAGAATTGATAAACTCCCGGCTTAGAAGGAAGATTGGATAATTTATTTTGAAGTTCAGGATTCATCAATCAATGCTAAAAATATTTTTTACCACGGGATGAATCTTGAAAAATTTCAGGATTAAATCAATTGAAAAATTAAAAGAAGCGAAAATCCATAATAAATCATCAACTCTCTCTAATCTCTCTCTTAAGAAGAGAGAGACTTATTAACACTAAAGCATTATATAAATATGTTCCGATCGAACGTAAACATTAAGTCCTGATGTAAATAAGCCCTTCTCTTTGAAAGAGAAGGGTGGGGATGAGTTCAATGTAGTTATAACATTAATATTTTTTTAGTGGATACTACTGTAAGTACTCATCCAGCCGATTCTGCAGTTATACCTTTTCTGAAGTCAATACTTCATTCTTACCGATAACTACTATACCGCTTTCAGTTACTGTAAATTTTTTCTTGTCACCTTCGAGATCAAAACCGATTTCGTATCCTTCAGGGACGTTAACGTTTTTATCAATGATGGCTCTTCTTATCCGAGCGTGTCTTCCGATGTTGCAGTTGTTCATGATAATTGAATCAGTGACGTAAGCATAGCTGTTCACCCGTACATTCGGACCAAGAATGGAACGCTCAAGCAGACCTCCGGAGATTATACAACCGTCGCATACTAATGAATTCAGGCTACGACCAACACGTTCGCCTTCATGCGATACAGTTTTTGCAGGCGGAAATTGATACTGATATCCTCTGATATACCATTCAGCATCGTACATATTAAAATCAGGGGACACACTCAGTAAATTCATACTTGCAGAATAGTAACTGTCTATTGTTCCAATATCCTTCCAGTATGGCTGTGATTTTTTATTTTCATCAACAAACTTATAAGCGTAAACATCTCTACCGGTCATTACCATATAAGGAATTACATCCTGACCAAAATCATTTGCCGAAATATGTTTTTCCTCCATTTCAGTAAATACTTCCCTTAAAGCAATTGCATCGAAAACATAAATTCCCATATTAACGAAAGAATACTTAGGGTTATCAGGAATTAGCGGAGGATCTTTTGGTTTTTCTATGAATGAATCAACTTTATATTCTGAGTTGACACTGACAATTCCGAACCTTGTTGCCTCATCTTTTGGCACTTCAATGCAGGCCATGGATAAATGTGCTTTTTTATCAGTGTTATATTGAAGCAGTTTCAGGTAGTCCATTTTGTAAATATGATCGCCGCTTAAAATGAGCACCAGCTTTGCTTTTCTATCAGATGAAAATAAATTCATATTCTGGTAGATAGCGTTCGCAGTTCCGAGGTACCAATCGTTGTTAAGTTTCCTTTGGGGAGGAATAGAATAAATAAATTCTCCAAGCTCGGGATTGAAAATGCTCCATGCTTCGAATATGTGCTGGTTCAATGAATCGGATTTATATTGAGTAAGCACATAAATTCTCCTTAGCTCGGAGTTGAGGCAATTCGAAAGTGCAAAATCAATTATCCTGTATTTACCTCCGAAAGAAACAGCAGGTTTACTTCTAACTTTTGTCAGAGGATAAAGTCTTTCGCCCTGGCCTCCAGCCAGCAGCATTGTAATTGTATCTCTTAATATTGATGAACCGTGAACGGACATTTTCTCTCCTTTAATTTCACTTCAAAAATATATAAATATGATTTCATTGACAATTTAAGAAATGGTTAATTATTAAAAGTTGTAAATTTAGAGTGATGATTATTCTCTTTTCAAGCTACAATTTCGTTGACTTACGCAAATGAAAAAGAAAAAAATTCTTCTCATAATCTTTTTAGTGTTTTTAATATTAATCCTGCCCGGGGCTGTCTACTATAAAATTCAGTTATATAAGCTGACTTACATCTACACATATTTCCAGAAGCTGGATGATGATTACATAACTGGCAATCAAAGGAAGATTGATATATACAAATATGATCTGTCTTTTGACCTTTATCCTGAACAGAAAATGTTTGTTGCTAAGGCAATCCTAACTGGCAAAGTTTTAGATTCGACCATAGAATCAATTGATTTGAATTTTTATGATAATTTCGAAATAAAAAGTATACTGTTGAATGATGTATCAACTGAGTATGAAAATGAAGGCTACAGGTTATCCATTCCGATTAATTCATTTTCCGGTAGTGAATTCAAAATAGAAGTTGATTATCAAGGCACGCCAAAAAAAGCCGGGCTTGAAGGTTTTGTTTTTGGAAAAAGAAATGGAACTTCGCTGGTTTATAATTTAAGTGAACCGAATTATGCTTCTTCCTGGTTTCCCTGCAACGATATTCCCTTCGATAAAACAATGCTTGAAATCAGCATCATAAATGATTCAGATATGGTTTCAATTTCTAATGGAGTTTTAGTTGATGTTGTGACGGATGGAGAAAGAAGAACGTATCGCTGGAGGACTGAATACCCAATATCAACCTACTTAGTTGCAATTTATTCTTCAGATTATGAGTATTTCTCCGATGAGTACATCTCTTTAGATGGACTCGATACTATGAGTGTACAGTTTTATGTTCTTCCCGATAAACTTGAAAAAGCAAAGGTAGATTTCTCAACTCAAGTTAAAATGTTAGAAGTTTTTTCACAAATGTTCGGTGAGTATCCTTTCATTAAAGAAAAATATGGTGTTGCAGAATTTTTATGGTATGCAGGTGCAATGGAACATCAGACTATTACCGGCGTCTCATCAAATATGATTGGCGGTAAGAAATTTTTTGAAGATACTTTTGTTCACGAGCTTGCTCATCAATGGTGGGGAAATGCAGTTGGCCCAAAATCCTGGAAAGATATCTGGCTTAATGAAGGTTTTGCAACCTACTGTGAAGCGTTATACTATGAAGCGATTTCAGGAAAAGAAGCGCTTCAATCAACGATGCTTAGCAAATACAGCAGCAACTTTTCAGGTTCATTGGCTGAACCGGGACCATTCCTCTTTACAAGGACAATGTATGATAAAGGTGCGTGGGTTCTGCATATGTTGAGATGGGAAGTTGGTGATTCAACTTTCTTTAATATTCTAAGGACCTATTACGAGACTTACAAATATTCAAATGCTTCAACAAACGATTTTAAAATTATTTGTGAAGAAGTTTCAGGAAAAAATCTGGATAAATTTTTCGAGCAGTGGGTGCATGGCAAAGGACAGATTGAACTTGAATACAAAACAGAAACAATTATGTCAGGTGAAGATTATTTACTAAGAATTAAATTGGAACAAATTCAGGAGGACTATGAGGAATATCATTTCCCGTTTGAAATACATATTAGTTTTAAAGATTCGACTGAAAAAAGTTATCGTTACGAGATTGTAAGCAAAGATACGCTTCTTGAAATATCAGCAACAGTAATGCTTGAAAGTATTAAGCTTGATCCCGATAATTGGCTGTTGGCTGTACTTGCTTCAGAAGATGAATGAGTGAATTTTTTTTCCTTTATCATATATGTAGCTTTGAATTATTCATAATTAACTTATAGTATTTGTGGAGAAAGTTTACTTTTTTATTTCTGATATTCATTTAGGATTGCAGGACAAGTCGCAGGAAGAAGCAAAAGAGAAAAAACTTGTCAGTTTTTTAAAATTTGCAGAAACAAATTGCGATGAGTTGTTTATTGTTGGAGATCTTTTCGATTATTGGTTTGAATACAAAAGAGTTTATCAGAAAGGTTTTTACAGAACTCTTGCTGCATTAAAAGACCTCAGTGAACGCAAGATTAAATTACATTACTTCATTGGTAATCACGATTTTCTTCACCGTGATTTTTTTGAAAAAGAATTCGGTGTAATTATGCATACCGATAGATTATCAATCGAACTAAATGGTAAAAAGTTTTTTATCGCTCATGGCGATGGATTGGTAAGTAATGATACCGGATATAACATTTTAAAATGTATATTACGAAACAAATTCTTTCAGTGGCTTTATTCTTTGCTTCACCCGGATATTGGAATTGGTATTGCAAGTAAAACTAGCAAATCCAGCCGTGCATACACAGATAAAAAAGATTATGGTGAGGTTGATGGTTTATATGAAACAGCAAAGAAAAAAATTGATGAAGGATTTGACTATATTCTGTTTGGCCACTTACACAAACGTATCTGGCAAACTTATAAGCAAGGGAATTATATCAACCTAGGATCGTGGCTTGATAAACCTTGTTACGGAGTTTTCAAAAACCAAAAATTTGAAATTGTCGAATTATAATTGTAACTAAATTATGACTGACTCAGATTACGATAAATATTTTGATGATCCGTCTTATCGAAATAAAAAGATGAAAAAGAAAAAAAATACTAAAAAGAAAAAATATTGGTTAATTGGCGGTTCAGTTGCATTTGTTCTGCTCGGGACATTTTTAGCCATCATTTACAGCGGTTTACCATCCCTTGAGGAGCTTGAAAATCCTAAACCGCAGCTTGCAAGCAAAGTATTTTCAGCTGACGGAGAATTATTAGGTCAATACTTTATTGAGAACAGGATTGAGACTCAATTAAATAAGCTTCCAGATCATTTAATTAAAGCTTTAATTGCGACTGAAGACAGGAAGTTTTACGATCACTGGGGAGTTGATGTTACAAGGTTTTTTAAGGCGATGGTTAAAAATCTTTTTTCATTATCGCTTGCAGAGGGAGCCAGTACATTAACTCAGCAGCTTGCCAGAAATCTTTATGAGTTGAAAGTAACCAGGGAAACAAAGATTGATAAAGGTGTAAGAAAAATCAGGGAATGGATCACAGCTATTCAGATTGAGAGAAACTTCACCAAGAAAGAAATAATTGAACTCTACCTGAATGTTTCGTACCTCGGAAGAAGTGCCTACGGAATAGAAGCTGCAAGTCGGGTTTACTTTGGCAAAAGTGCCAGCGAACTGACTCTTCCTGAAGCTGCATTGTTTGTTGCTTTACTCAAATCACCAAGAGATTTTGATCCTGTAAATAATTATGATAATGCATTAAAGCGAAGAAACCTTGTAATGTATAATATGGTGTCTACTGGTTTTCTCGATAAGGATGAATATGATAAATTAAAGCAGGAACCAATTGTGCTTGCTTCAGAAAAACCAAATGTTATGAGAACAGTTGCTCCACACTTTATGGAATATGTACGTCTGCAATTGTCCGAGCTTGCTGATAAATATGGATACGATATGTACCGCGATGGTTTGAATATCTATACTTCAATCGATATCCGTATGCAGAAGATTGCAAATGAAGTTGCTGCAAAGCATATACAGGAATATCAAAAATTATTTGACAAAAATTGGAGCTGGAACAAAAACAAAGATTTACTTGCAACTCTTATAGATGAAGCGATAAAAAAATCCCGTGAATATAGAAGCGCAGAATCTAAGGAGAATAAAGCAACCATATATAACCGTTTAAAGAAAGATGAAGCTTTTATTGATTCTGTTAAATTTGTTGCTACAAGAATAGAGGTTGGTTTTGTTGTCATTGATCCATTCACTGGAGAAATTAAAGCTTTGGTGGGAGGAACTAACCAGATATTTGGAAGGGGATTAAATCATGTAACAGGAATAAAGAGACAACCTGGTTCGTCATTTAAACCGATTATTTATGCAACAGCAATTGAGAATGGTTATTATCCTGCCTTTGCAATACTGAATCAGAAGTTTGATTACAATGGCTGGAGTCCCTCTAACTCCGATGGCGAATATTCCGGTTACGAAACAATGAGATTTGCACTTGCAAAATCTCTAAACGTAATTACAGGAAGAATGACCATAAGTGAAATTGCTCCACCGAAGCAGGTTGTTAAGATTGCACAGAGGATGGGGATCAATTCTAAAATTGATCCGTATCCTGCAATAGCGCTTGGAACCTCTGAGGTTTCACCACTCGAGTTGACTTCTGCTTTTGGAACATTTGTAAACAAAGGTATTCACATTCAAAACATTTCTATTTTAAAGATTGAAGATAAAAATGGTATCCTGATTGATCAGTTCGTACCGGAGTATGTGCAAGCGATTACACCTCAAACAGCATCAATTATGGAAAGTATGATGATGGATGTAGTTGATTATGGAACCGGCGCAGGAGTAAGAAGATATTACCAATACCCGGCAGCAGGAAAGACAGGAACAACACAAAACTTTTCCGATGCATGGTTTGTTGGTTATACTCCGGAGTTTGTTGGCGGATGCTGGGTTGGGTTTGATGATCACAGAGTTAAGTTCACCGATTGGTATGGCCAGGGTGCTAGAGCTGCGCTTCCGATCTGGGCAATGTTTATGGAAGGTGCTTACAAGGAGATTAAAATTCCCGTGGGATATTTTAATTATTCGGAAGGTGTTGATACAGTTGCGTTCTGCAAGAAAACGATGGATCTTGGTGACCCAAGGCTCGCAAACAATTACTGTCCGGAAATTATCTACGACATCATCAACTCAAAGCATCTCCCGATGACCTGCGAAATTCATACTGATAAGAATGTAATTATAAGAGAAGAAAGAACAGGGGAAACTGGATGGTAATTGGTCAATTAAAAAATAACAATGAATAATGAACAATTAAGTATCTGGAAAATCGATATTAAAACTTTACATTTGTTGTACAATTAACTTTTAATTCTTAATTGTTCATTCTTAATTATTCATTGTATTAGCCCAGATGGTGAAATTGGTATACCTGTCTGCCGACAGGCAGGCACGCTAGCTTGTGTATAAAGTATATGCAATAAAAAGCATGGTAAGAAATTATATATATGTTGGTTTGACAGCGGATCTGGATGAGAGGATTCGAAGGCATAATTCTGGACGTGAAATAACTACAAGAGCATACCGACCATTTGAATTGATGTATTGGGAAGAACAACCAACAAGAGAAGATGCAAGAAAGAGAGAAAAATATTTTAAGTCAGGCGTAGGAAAAGAGTTCTTAAAAAAATTAAAGTGATTATTGCCCGGATGGTGAAATTGGTATACACGCTAGCTTCAGGAGCTAGTTGGCGCAAGCCAGTGCAGGTTCAAGTCCTGTTCCGGGCACATACTTTTTCAAGATAAGAATTAATGAAAAAAGCCACTCTGAAAAAAAAGAGTGGCTTTCTACGTATTTGCTTCCCTACAAGTACTTTATTACACGTGTAATCGAACCGATGGTTTGATAGGTTCAACGTGCTTAAAACTTTTTACAGCGTCACTTGCACTTTTATATGTTTCAAAAATATTCAGTGTTGAAGTCTTTTCCATAAGAGCTTTAAAAACAGAAAGTGGTTCTACCAATTTTAGGTCTCCGCCAATCTGCGTTATGTTTCTTTTTGTAAGGACAAGTGTTCCTAAAAAGGTAGAATCCATAAATTCGATTTTGCTTATATCTACGACTAATTTTTTAAATTTCTTTTCAATATCAGCCTGAAGAATCAGTTTGAATTGATTTGCCTCCTTCCAGGTTGCACGAGTAAGGTTCACTACTTCAACTACTACATCGTCAACTACTTTCTGTTCAAAGTCTTCCATAATACCCTCTTTTACTGTTTTAACTTTGTGATTATAATATTCATTGCAGTTGATGAAGCCAACTTTTATTCCAGTTAATATTTACGTTTTTGCTTAATTTTATAAATATCAAGTCAATTTCTTGACTCAGAATGATATTTGTGATTCAATTATACATACTCAGATAATAGACATTTTTGTCGGTTAATGAGATACGTTTATTTTTATAATAGCAATTCACTCTTTAATGTTTTTGAATGTCTGAATCCAAAATTGAAAAATCCGATCTGGTAGCAGGGTACAATCAGGCTCGCCAGCTTGCAAGATCACACTATGAAAATTTTCCGGTAGTTTCTTTTCTTATTCCTAAAAAATTTAGAAATGATATTAGCGTAATTTATTGGTTCGCCCGAACTGCGGATGATTTTGCTGATGAAGGGAATTACTCTTCATCTATAAGGGTTGAAAAGCTTCAGACTTTTGAGGATCGATTTAAGTCATTGCTCAGAGCGAACCCGGCTACTGAACTTGAATCAGCACTACGATACACAATTATTACACGAAAGTTAAATCCGGAATATTTTTTTAATCTTCTAAAAGCATTTAAACAGGATGTCATAAAAACCCGTTATACAGATTTTAATGAAGTGATGGACTATTGCTCGAACTCAGCCAATCCAGTTGGAAGAATATTGCTTGAGCTTTTTAATGTCAGAAATCAAAGAGCATTTTACTATTCCGATAAAATTTGCACGGCATTGCAAATAACCAATTTTATCCAGGATACCAGTATTGATTTAAATAAGGGAAGGATCTATTATCCTCTTGATGAAATGAAAAAATTCGGTGTAGATGAAAAAATGTTTGAGATGAATGAAATTAGTCATAACTTGAAGAAGTTAATTGAATTTAGTGTTAATAGAGTCCAGATTTTGTATGATGAAGGCAAGAGTTTATTAGAATTTCTTTCCGGTAGATTTAAGTATGAAATTGCCTGGACGATTAGAGGAGGCGAAGAAATTCTAAACAAAATCCGTGGCTCTGATTTTGATGTTTTTACTAGAAGACCGGTTTTAACTAAAACTGATTATTTGAAACTTTTTATAAAATCATTTATTTCTTTATGAACGATATCGCAAAGGAAATTTCAAAGAAAAGTAAAAGCAGCTTTTATTATGCTTTTAACCTTTTACCGGCTGAACAACGTGATGCGATGAATACCGTTTATGCTTTTTGCCGTGAGACCGATGATATTGTTGATGAAGGAACTGTTACTGATGATTTAAAATATGATAAGCTTAGAAAGTGGAGAGTAGAATTAGAGAAATCACTGAATGGTCATTCAGATTATCCCTTGATCAATAAACTTTCTAAGACCATACAGCATTTCAATATTCCACTCGAACCTTTCTTTGATCTTCTTAAGGGAATGGAAATGGACCTTCAGCAGAAGAGATACCTAACCTTCAATGATTTGCAGACTTATTGCTATCATGTTGCATCGACTGTTGGATTAATGTGTATTGAAATTTTTGGTTACAAACATCCATCCGCAAAAGATTTTGCAGTTAATCTTGGCATTGCACTTCAATTGACTAACATATTACGCGATATAAAGAAGGATGCAGAGAAAGGAAGGATCTACCTTCCAAAAGAGGACCTTGAAAAATTTAATTACCACGAATCAGATATTTTCAATAGTACCTATAACGAAAATTTTCAAAAGATGATGCACTACCAGGTTGAACGTGCCAGAGAATATTTTAATGCCGCAACTGCAAGTCTGAACCGCGAAGATAAGAAAGCAATGTTCGCTGCCAGAGCAATGCAGCATATTTATTACAGGATGCTTAATAAAATTGTGGATGCTGATTACGATGTTTATCATAACAGGATTAAAATCTCAACAGCAAAAAAGGTTGGCATTTCACTCGGAGTTTGGGCTAAGTACAGATTGGTATACTGATCTATTCTGAATTTTATCAGATGCAAAAAAAAGTCATTGTTATCGGGGGAGGATTTGCAGGGCTTTCAGCTGCAGCATATCTAGCAAATAAAAAATACAAAGTTACACTTCTGGAAGCCTCGCCAAAGTTAGGCGGCAGAACTTATTCTTTCCTGGACAAAGAAACCAACACTGTCCTGGATAACGGGCAGCACATTCTTATGGGGTGCTATTCTGAAACTTTGAAATTCCTTTCGTTCATTGGAGCAAAAGAAAATTTTCATTTTCAAAAGCGACTTGAAGTAAATTTTGTGAAGGAAGGGTTTCGAGTATTACCTTTAAAAAGTTTTACTTTCGTTTATCCTTTCAATTTATTAATTGGACTTTTAAAATTTAAAGCTATAAGTCTTTCAGATCGCGCGAGTTTATTGAAAGTATTTTCCAAGCTTCCATTCCTAACTTCTGATAAATTTTCAAATATGAATATTAAAGAGTGGCTGGAGAAAGAGAACCAATCACAAAATGTTCAGGATGCATTCTGGAAAATTCTGGCTGTGGGAGCTTTAAACACGAACATTGAAAAAGCTTCTGCCAAAATTTTTATAGATATTCTGAAGCAGATTTTTCTGAAGGGAAATAAAGCAGCGACAATCGTTTTACCAAAATATGGGTTGAGTGAATCATATTGTAAAAATGCTGAGGAGTTTATTGTGAAAAATGGGGGAGAGATAATTTTATCCGAACCAGTTGAAAAGCTAATTATATCAGAAAACCAGGTAACCGAAATTCATTCTTCAGAAAAAGTATTTCTCGATTTCGATTTTGTAATTTCAGCTATTCCGGCATTCGCACTGAATCGGATAATTGACGATGAAAATATTTTTGTCCTCCCGGATTTTAAGTATTCATCAATCCTCAATATTCACATTTGGTTGAAGGCGACTAAATTTCCGGAAGATTTTTTCGGACTCATCAATTCACCATTGCACTGGGTATTTAACAAAGGAACGCACCTGAATATTGTAATCAGCGATGCCAATGAACTTGTAAACAAATCAGATGAGGATTTAATAGAGATGGTAAAAGATGAAATGAAAAAATTCTTCTTACTGGATTCGGAATTGATAATCGGTTACAAAATTATAAAAGAAAAACGTGCTACTTTTATTCCATCAAATGATATTATTGACAAAAGACCAGCTCAAGAAACACAAATTAAAAATTTAATTTTAGCGGGCGATTGGGTAGATACAGGTTTACCCTCAACGATAGAAAGTGCAGTAAAAAGTGGAAGGGCTGCAGCTGAACTCATCATCGGACAAATTTCATTTATAACCCTTCCTCGCTGAGCAAGTAAGCCATAATTGTAATTGCTGCGGCACCAAGTTCAAACTCTCTAGGATGAACTTCTTCAAACACATCGTTTGCTGAGTGATGATAATCCATATAACGCTGATCATCAGGGACATATCCAAGATGAAGTTGTGCATTTTTAATTTTCTGAACATCCACTCCGCTGCCGCCTTTTCTTACCCATTCGATGTTAGCTTTTTCAAGTATTGTCAACCAACTCTGTAACCGTTCCAAAATTTCAATTGAATCTGTTTCAGCGTAAAACCCAATTGGAGTGAATGCACCACGATCGGACTCCAAGACAGCCAAATGAGTTTGTGCCGACGTATCAGCATAATTTGCATATTCAGTTGCACCACGCACACCATTTTCCTCGTTGATAAAAAAGACGCATCTCAAAGTTCGTTTTGTTTTAATTTCAAGCCGCTTGATCAGATCCAGGACTTCCATTGTTTGAATGCAGCCAGCACCGTTATCATGAGCACCGCATCCAACATCCCAGCTATCAAAATGACCACCGACTAAAACAATCTCATCAGGAAATTCTGTCCCCGTAATCTCACCGATTACATTGTATGACTGAGCATCCGGTAAAGTTTTGCAACTCAACTTTAAATTTATTTTTAGATGTGGATTCCTTTTTAATTCATTGTTCAAAAAATCTGCATCAATATTTCCTAAAGCAGCGGCAGGTATTTTTGGGATCGTATCGTTGTAATCCATAACACCTGTATGAGGAACATTATCATGTTTAGTTGTTATTGATCTGATAACAACTGCAACCGCTCCATATTTTGCAGCTTCAATTGCACCGTTTACTCTTTGATTAACTGCGCCACCATATCCTGAAAAAGTATTTACCTTCCCTTGATCCAATGCACGGCTAAAGAAAACAATTTTTCCTTTCACTTCATCTTTTCTTTTTTCAAGTTCTTCAAAGGTTTTTACTTCAATCATTTCAGAAGTAATTCCTTCGACAGGTGTTGAAATACTGCCACCTAAAGCAAGAGTCGATAGCTCTTTATTCAAATCCAGAATTGTACAACTTTCAGCTTCACCACGCTCCCAGTGAGGAACCATTACAGGCTGCAGCCAAACTTTGTCAAATCCAAGTGATTTCATTTTTTCATAAGCCCAGTTAATGGCTTTCATTGAATTTTCTGAACCGCTCAGCCTTGGCCCATATTCACAAAGTTCACTCAGGTATTTATAACCTTTTCTTTCTCTCAGTGCGGTTTCGACAATCACTTGCGCAATTTTATTGTATTCTTCGATTTTTACTGGTTCTTGTTTAATGGTTTGAGGCATAATAAGTGCTGAATTAAATAATAGAATTAGAATTAAAACTAAAATGAAAAATGTATTTTTATATATGTCTGGAATGTTCAAAAAGAGCTCATAATATTTTTACCGTTGATAAGCGATTGGTTGATGCAGTAGTTATATTTAGAGGGTTAAATTTTTTCATTTAAAAAATATATTTCGCATCCGAATTTAAGGAAGCCAGCAAAATGAAACTAACTTTTACTATCCTTTTTCTTTTAATAATCACACAAAATTTTTATTCGCAGGATCTGCCTCATTGGATGACTGAAGAAGAATTTGTTCTATGGCAAAACTATCAACATCCGGTTAATCCGTTATTCTCTGATCCTCCGCCATCACCTGTTCGCGGAATGGCAGAGTGGGAAGAACTTCAGGGAGTCATCATTACCTGGACCTCGCAACTTGTTATTTTACGGCAGATTGTTGATTACGCTCAGGAAGAAGGACTTGTTTATATAATTTGCAGCGATTCGAATTCGGTGAAAAGTTATCTTCAGGGCGGTGGAGTTCCACTTTACAACATAAAATATCTCATCACATCATTTAATTCTATTTGGGTTAGAGATTACGGTCCCTGGACAGCATACACAAATGATTTTGACACACTAAATATTATCGATTGGATTTACAACAGACCAAGACCTCTCGATGATGTTACTCCAGTATTCTTTTCTAACTATATCGGTGCACCAATTTATCAAACAACAACGCCGCCATATACGCTAACTCATACAGGAGGTAACTTAATGGTGGATGGACACGGCACGGCGTTTTCATCAAAATTAATTTTGAATGAAAATTCTTCAAAGACTGAAGCAGAGATAGATGAAATTATGAATAAATTTTTAGGAGTTGACAGATACATTAAAATGAATAATCTGCCATACGACCAAATTCATCATATAGATATGCATATGAAATTACTTGATGAAGAAACCTTGTTGGTTGGTCAATATCCTCCCGGAGTTGCTGATGGTCCGCAGATTGAAGCAAACCTTCAGTATGTATTGAATAATTTTCAAACTTGTTTTGGCAGACCATACAAAGTTGTGAGAATACCAATGCCTCCGGATCAAAACGGAAATTATCCTCCGAGCGGCCAGTATCGGACATACACAAATTCGATGTTTGTAAACAAAACAATTATCGTCCCAACATACGAACTTCAATATGACACAACTGCATTGAGAATTTACAGAGAAGCAATGCCCGGTTATAATGTTGTGGGGATAAACTGTAATGCAATAATAGGTTCACTTGGTGCAATTCATTGCATAATGAAGGAAGTTGGTGTGTTTAATCCTGTATGGATTTCCCACGCTAAAATGGATTCGGTTGTTTATGATGAAGATTCCATTGCAGTTAGTGCTGTGATAAAAACAAAATCCGGTGTTGCTGAAGCATCTTTGTATTGGACAACTGATACAATCTTGGGATTTAATTCTGTGGCTATGCAATTTGTTTCAGGAGATACGGCAATTGGCTACATACCTACTCAGACAGACAGCACAGTTATTTACTACTATATCGCTGCAACATCGATCAGCGGAAAAACTGTAACCAAACCTATTGTTGCACCGAATGGATTTTATAAATTCCTTGTTAGTTCAAATACATGCCAGCTTAGTGTAAACGTATCAAACGGTTGGAACATGGTTTCAATACCGGGTTTACATCCGATAGATCAAAGTGTTAATACTTGGTGGACATTCCGTGACCCAGGTGCGAATGTATTCGAATATTCTGGAGGCTATCAGGTAGTTACAACAACTACACCGGGAATCGGCTACTGGATGAAACACTCAGGACCCAGAACATACAATACAGGAGATGAATGGCCAGCAGGTGGAATAAACATCGTACCTCACGAACCAATATCAGGAACCGCTGGTTGGAATTTATTTGGAGGATATGAGTTAAGCGTAACACCAGCAAATGTGACAACTAACCCTCCGGGATTACAAACCGGTCCGATCTTCGGATATTCGAATGGCTACTATACTCCTTCAACTTTGAACCCAGGATATGGATATTGGTTGAAGCTGTCAGCAACAGGACAGATAATTATACCGGAGACAATGGCGAAGGACGGAAAAACAGTAGAATACTTTTCAGAGAATTGGGGAAGAATAGTACTCACTGATGCCTCCGGAGTAAGTTACACGCTATATGCAGTAAAAGGACAGGTAGACTTAACTCAGTATGAATTACCACCTGCACCAATGGAAGATATGTATGATTTCAGATACTCAAGTGGAAGAATAGCAGAGGATCTGAGCAGCTCAGCAAAGATGATTGAGATGAGCGGAATAGTATATCCACTGACAATAAGAGCAGAATCAATGGAAATCAAGTTGATGGACGAGAGTGGAAAGATGTTGAATGCCAACCTGAAAGATGGAGAAAATATAGTAATCGAAAATATGACAATTAACAAGTTGCTGGTAAGTGGAGAGTTGTCACCGACTGTCTACTCACTTGAGCAGAATTATCCTAACCCTTTTAATCCCACGACAAAAATTAAATTTAACATCCCATCAGTAGAGAAGCATCGCGATGCGACTCTACAAGTGACTTTAAAAGTCTACGACATTCTAGGAAATGAAGTAGCAACTTTAGTAAATGAAGAGAAACCAGAAGGTACTTATGAAGTTGAATTTAACTCAGTAAGTCATTCAAGCGGCGTCCGGAATCTGAGCAGTGGAGTTTATTTTTATCAATTGAAAGCAGGATCATTCGTTGAAACCAGGAAGATGCTGTTGTTGAAGTAATTCCGATGCACCCAAAAGCTAGTAAATACATAAAGCAGCTTCAGTTAAAAAAACATCCCGAAGGTGGTTACTTCAGGGAAGTTTATCGTTCCGGTGAATTGATTTTGCCGGAACATTTACCGAAGCGATACAAGTCATCAAGAAATTATTCCACTTCAATTTATTTTCTGCTGGAAGGAAAACAATTCTCTGCTTATCATCTGCTTCAATCTGATGAGCTATGGCATTTTTATGATGGCAGCAATGTTCTTCTTTATATCATCAATGAAAAAGGGGAACTCTCAGTTAGTAAACTAGGTAGAGATGAAGATTGTGAACTTCAGTTGACTATCGAAAAACAAAACTGGTTTGCTGCTGAGCTTGAGGATAAAAAATCTTTCGCACTTTTCGGGTGCACTGTTTCCCCTGGTTTTGATTTTGAAGACTTTGAACTGGGGAAGAGAGATGATCTTATTAAAAAGTTTCCTGAGCACTCTGCTCTGATAAAGCGGCTATCCAAATCATTCTGAAGTATCGCGTAAAATCACAAATAATCATCAGACGGCTACCGAAATTCTACCCCATTTACAAGTTGAATAGGATATATATTTTCCTTGCAATTTTGAATGTTTGGCGTAAATTTCGAAAGAAAAAAAATATTGATTTGTCAGATTTTTCAATATAAACAGGAAAGGATAAACTATAGATTAATTTTTACAATTTGTTATTAGTTAATTACTGATATATCCTTAAAGGAAAATTCATCAAACACAGGGTCCTAAATCTGGCTAAAGAGATTCTTCGCATTTCTCTGTTTGCTTTAGTTATATTTTTTGCGGGAATTAACCTTGGATTCCAATCGCCTGAGAAGCCGCAGCTCGATCAATCAATGTGGTTCGATGCTGTTTTTAAGACACTCCATTCAGAATATTCACAAAAACTTTATCAGGAAAAGCAAGAAGAACAAAGTCCTGGTTTAGCAAAACAGGAAAATCAAATCACCTCGCTCAATCTTATGAGTTTTCTTCTACCGTCTAATTCACCAAACGAGATGGAACTTGATTTTGAAATACCCGATTCTGATTCCGGCGAAACGAAGTTGGAAGGAGGAGAGGAGATCGTTCTTGATCCGACATTCAATTTTAAAGATTCTACTGAAGCATTAGGCGATTCAACTGACGCATTAAGCGATTCACTTCTCGCTAAAGAGGACACAGTAAAAATTGATTGGAGAACATTAGACTCAACAGCAAGACTTGAACAATTCAGATTTCAAAGAGATGAAAAGTCATATGTTGAAGCTGGTGAAAAGAAGCAGTCAAAGTTTTTTGCACAACCTACTACATCATATAAGCAAAGAACTGTAAAAATCGATTCGACTGGTCAATTTGTTGAGGTTAGAGAAAAAGTAGGTGCACACGAACCAAAATTACTGCTAAGGATGCCAATCGAAGACTATGTTGAATTAAAACTTGCATTGAAGGAAAGGGAAGAATGGGAAAAACAGGGGTATACATATGAATTAAAAAGCGGAACCATTGGTTTAGGTGAATTAATTACAAGCTTTACAGATTTTGAAATTCCTCTTCCGAGTGTGGGTGTACTCAGCATTTTTGGTGAGCCAAAAATCAGTTTGAAGATTGGCGGCTCTGTCCAGATTCACGGTGCATGGCGAAGTGAAACAACCGAAGGTGTTACTGCAAACCGGCTTGGCAATACCAGGAATGAACCCGACTTTAAGCAGCAGGTTCAGATAAACGTAAGTGGTACTATCGGTGATAAGTTGAACATAAATGCTGATTGGAATACTGAAAGAACTTTTGAATATGAGAACCAGCTAAAAATTAAATACACCGGTTATGATGATGAAATAATCCAGAGCATTGAAGCCGGAAACGTTTCGATGCAAACTCCATCTTTAATCGGCGGTGCGGAAGCTCTTTTTGGAGTTAAGGCTTTATTTAAAATGGGACCGTTTAAGCTGACAGCTCTTGCGAGTCAGAAAAAAGGTGAGACGAAAGAAGTTGCAGTTTCCGGTGGTTCTACTTCGCAGGAATATTCAGTAAGAGCTTATGATTACTCGGAGAACCATTATTTCATCGATGAGATTTATGCAGATAGAACCCTTAATCTTTTTGAAAATTTTTACAGTAACATACCATCACAATATGATCCTCAATATAAAGTTAATGAAATTGAAGTCTGGAAATCTATAAATCAAGTTGTAGCTGATCAATCGAAAATAAGATATGCAAATTGTTTTATAGATTTGCCGCCTATTTCGCCTGGCAGCTCTTACCCCGATTCGTTAAAGGAAGCCTTAGAAAATCCAAGAGCCGGTAAAGAAGAAACTGGCAGGTTTCTTTTATTACAGGAAGGGACAGACTACACACTCCATTCTGAAACTGGTTATATTTCTTTCAAGACATCATTGAATGAACAGGATATAATCGGAGTTGCATTCAAGCAAGGACCGAATAACTTTACTTATGGTCAATTTTTAAATACTGTTACACAGAACGATACTCTGATCGTTTTAAAGCTGGTCAAACCAAAAAATCTTCAGCCAACTTATGATGAAGCCTGGAGTTTAAGGTTGAAAAATATTTATCCGACCGGTGCAAGAAATGTTAAGCCGGAAGGTTTTGAGTTTAAAATTAGGTATGAAGTTGTAGGACAGGAGCCAACCGAAGAATTACCCGGCGGTATCAGGCTGATTCAAGCATTTGGATTTGACCAGCAAGGCTCAGGAGGAAGTCCAACTCCTGATAACATATTTGACTGGAGAGTTGGTTATACAATCTTGCCTGAGACGGGTGAGATCATTTTTCCAACACTGGAACCTTTCGGAAGAGATATTCCTGCAGGTCTTGAAGAACTGGTGTATCAATCAATTTATGATACAACTAAAACTTACGCCCGACAGGATAAAGCACCTGACAAATGGGTCTTTACTGGTAAGAATACGGGTACCAGTTCGGCAACATATCAGCTCGGATTTAACGTTGTTGAAAACTCGGTGAAAGTTCGTTTAAACGGAAGAGAGTTGAGAGAAGGAACGGACTACACTGTTGATTATAATATCGGGCAGTTAACTATAAGGAATGAAGCTGCACTGGTTCCAGGTGCCGATCTCAAAATCTCCTATGAGCAGAATGATCTTTTCCAGCTTGCTTCCAAAACTCTTCTAGGTGCAAGAGGTGTTTATGATTTTTCTGATAAGACAACTCTCGGTTTTACGATAATGAATCTCAACCAGGAAACATTGAGTGATAAAGTAAGGATTGGTGAAGAGCCTTTGAGCAACACAATTTATGGTGTAGACTTTAGAACGAGTGCAGACCTTCCTTTCTTAACAAATACACTGGATTATTTAATCTCAACCAGAGAGATGTCATCATTCACATTCAATGGTGAATATGCGTATATGTCTCCCGATCCAAATACAAAAAAGAGTACGATTGCTGAGGACGGAGGAGAGAGTATAGCATATATTGATGACTTTGAAGGAGCAAAGAGATTAATTCCTGTTGGAGTAAACTATACAGGTTGGAAAGATTTGAGTGTCCCTGAAAGACTAAATGTAATCGGAGATTTAAATAGGCAGCAGAGAATGAGCTTCAAATCAAAAAGCTTCTGGTATACGGTTACTCCTTCTGATGTTGTGGTTGATAGTATCTACGGCGGAAGAAAGCAAGTCGCACGCTCCGATCAACAAATTACTGTTTTAGATTATGTCTTTGTCCCTGATACTCCCGGTACTTATAATACTGATCCAGACTTAGTACAAAAAGAAAATAACTGGGGCGGTATGATGAGATTGCTTTCATCAACCGCAAATAACCTTGTTGAACAGAATATCGAGTTTGTTGAGTTCTGGATGAAAATAGAGAGAGCGCCTGTAGGTGCAACATTAAATCTGGATTTAGGTGTTATCAGTGAAGATGTAATTCCAAATAATCAGCTTAATACAGAAGACAAAAATTTAAATGATGCAATTGATGAAGGCGAAGATACAGGATTGGATGGCTTCTTTGATGCACAGGAAAGAGTTGAGTATCAAAGCACAAAATCAGATCCAGCGGGAGATAATTTTTTATTCACCGGAAATCCATTATCAATCTTTGACTATTTTAATATTAATGGTACTGAAGGAAATGCTGTTCTGACTGATGTAGGTTTATTACCAGATACGGAAGACTTAAACAGAAACGGATCAGTTGACCTTGCAAACAACTATTATCGTTATACAATTCCTTTAACTACCGATACTGCTTCAAATCCATTTATTGCTGGCGGTGGATTTACAAGCTCAAACTGGTTTTTATACCGAATACCTCTGAAGGATACATCAGCTATAATTGGCAGCCCAAGCTTTTCAAATGTTGAGACAATAAGACTCTACATTCAAGGTGTTGATTCTGTTGTTCATGTAAGAATAACAGAATTTAATCTTGTTGGTAATCAGTGGCAGAAATTAATTGTGGAAGATAGTGTGCTCTCGGTATCAGTTGTAAGTTTAGAAGAGAATGACAGATATACAAGCCCTCCGGGTGTTTTCAGGGAAAGAGACAGAACGCGACCGGATGAAGAAATTTATAACAACGAACAATCATTGAGTTTGGTTTACAATGATTTACCTGATGGAGAATCAAGAGAAGCGGTAAAATATCTTTTCCGTCCTCTGGATGTTTTCAGTTATACAGAGATGAAATTGTTTGTTCATGGCGAACTTGATAAAAGTGAGGGCACGTTGTCTTTTAACGATCCTCTAACTGGTCAATATTCTTCAGAAGCTTTTTTCAGATTTGGAACTGATACGGCTAATTACTATGAATATCGTCAGCCCGTAGACTCAGGTTGGAACAGCATCTCAATAAAATTTAGTGATCTGACAGCCATTAAAGTTGCAGCGGCAGTTGCAGATTCTAAAATACCTGTTCCCGGTTTGCCTGGTCATTTTTATGTTTTGAAAGGGAAACCAACACTAACCTCAATAAAATTTCTATCCGTTGGAGTATTCAATTTAGATGATCCAACTTTTAATTCAGGACCTCTCTCCGGTGAAGTGTGGATTAACGAATTAAGAGTTGTTGGCGCAGATGATACTCCCGGTATGGCGTTTACATTCAATACGTCACTAAAATTTGCTGATCTGATGACTGTGAATTTTAATATGAGCCAGACAGATCCGTACTTCCACAGACTTTCTGAACGGTTTGGTTCAAGGGTGGAGAACCAGAACTGGGCTGTATCTACAGATCTGGATATCTTAAAACTGGTTCCATTTAATATGCGCGAAAGTAATCTAAAGGTCAGTTACTCTCATACGGAGTCGCTTGGTAAACCTCTTTACATTCCCGGCACAGATGTTAAAGTTGATGAAGCTGCAAAGCAATTTGAAAACAGTGAACCCGATTCTTTAGGTAATATAAAAACTCCGGAGGATCTATATACAGAAACACAAACTCTTACTGTTACCAACACAATTTCTTCATCAAATATTAAATTGAAACTTCCGACTGATGTTTGGTACGTTAGAGATACCTGGAATGCTTTAAGCTTTGGATTCAACTATAATAACAGGTTTAACAGAAGTCCCACAGTACTTGAAGCAAACAGCTGGCTATGGAATGCAAGTACAAATTATGCTTTTAACTTTAGTCCTGACCTGCATATAAAGTTATCCGACCTGCCGATTGTTGGGATTGTCTTTTCTTTGTTTAAAGATTATAAAGATTTGAAAATATACTTTGCACCACAGAACTTTTCTGCAAATGTTACAGCTAACCGTAACAGGAATAGCAGCCAGACAAGACCAAGACCCAATGTGCCAACCGATGCAATTGTTTCGCAGGATTTTACTACTGGAAGAGGTTTCAGCTTTAACTGGAAACTTACTGAAGGCGGATTAATTAATTTAAGCGTGAACTACAATGTCAATATGAATTCTTCACTCGCAGATATTTTAACGGATTCATTAGGGAATGAAAGGCCCGAAGGAGAAATCTGGGATGATATTGTTGGTGGTGCAGGCTTTGGAAAAGATTATCGATACCAGCAATCGTTCGATGTGAGAACCACTCCAAAACTTCCATCACTTTGGGATATCAATCGCTATTTTACGCTTAATGCTGGCTATTCCGTTGGATATCGTTGGGATTTTGATTTGAGGCAGGAAGACATTGGCAGAAGTGCAGGTAATAATCAGAAGTTCACAACAGGAGTGATTCTTCGCTGGAAATCTCTTACTGAACCCTTATTTGGCAAAGAAGAGCCTACAACAAATAAAGGTGAAATAGAAAAAGGAAAGGATGTTGAAGATTCAACCAATATAATTATTTCGGATAAGCCCTCATCTCTTAACCGGGCATTCCAATTCCTCGTTTCAACTATTAAGTATGTCTTTTTTGATTGGGAGAATTTCACAACTAACTACACTCACGATTATAGTGTTTCTAAATCTGGTATAAGAGGAACAGGCACCGGCTTTTATAATTTTTGGGGAATAACTCAAGATGATTCAAACGGACCTTCACGTGCTTTTCAGCTTGGTTTGAGCAGTGATGTGGGACCAAGAGCTTTTTCACCAAATTCTAACACTAATCTTAGTGATTTGTACTCTGAAAAAAATAGTATTGATTTTAAAACTGCCAGACCACTATGGGAAGGTGCCAAGATTGATATAAATTGGAACGTGAACTGGTCAGAGAATAAAAATGTTTCTCTTAATGCAGATCAATTCGGGAATATTACTATTACAAATACTACTGCTACCGGAAGCCTGACCAGATCATTCCTTTCTCTACCTCCAAGCCTTCCATTAGTTGAATCGGGCATTCAAAAAGTTTTTGCTTTATATAATCCGAATGCACAGGATCCACGTAAGAGTCTTTCAGATGCTTTTGTTGAAGGTTTTGAAACACTGCCGCTTCTTTCAGGTTTACCAATGTTCAGTGATGTAAATGAATATATACCACGTGCCAACTGGAGAATTACCTGGGATGGCCTGGAAAAAATACTTTTCTTTAAATCACTTGCTGAAAGAATATCTCTTGATCACGCATATAGCTCCAGTTATACAGAAGGATGGAAGCTAACAAGTGAAGGTAATCAAGAAATTCAAACTCAAAGAATCGAATATGGTTTTACACCATTCGCTGGTTTGAATATTACATTTGGGCAAATATGGGGCGGCAACATGAACGGAAGCATAAAGTTTTCATCAAGAACAACTTACGATCTCGGTGCAAGCACATCAAATATCAATGAAACATCTTCACAGGATATTGGATTTACTGCAAGTTTTTCAAAAGCTGGTTTTGATGTACCGTTGTTTGGAGTATCACTAAAAAATGATGTTGAATTTCTGATTTCATACACAAGCACAAAAAATTCAGTTGTTCGTTACGAGATGAATAATTTTACCGAGGAAGGAATTCCACAGGATGGAACCACCAGAACAACTATTGAACCGAGAATAAAATACACGATAAGTTCAAAAGTATCTCTATCAATCTTTTACAAACGATCAACGGTTGAACCGGAAGGCGCTGCCAGAATTCCTCCAACTACAACGAATGAAGCTGGTCTGGACGTTAACATAGTGATACAGTAATTACTAAGTTATCTTATGCAATTCAAAAGATGAAATCCTTATTGAAGAAAATAAAACATTTAATTTTACAAGAAGATGTCATCTCTATAAAACTTACTTTTTGCCTAATATGACTTACTAAATAAAATTTCTCACTACTTTTTAATAACTTTCTAAAAGAAAAAATTTAATTGCTTTGCAGGAAAAGAGAAAATAATGGATAAGAAAAAGCTCCTCTGGGTTGACGACGAAATTGATTTATTAAGATCACACATAATATTCCTTTCTGAAAAAGGATACGAGGTTGATACAGCTATGAATGGCTCTGATGCCATTGCAGCTGTAAAAGAAAAATCTTACGATCTTATTTTTCTGGATGAAATGATGGCAGGAATGGGAGGCTTGGAAACTCTCGCGCAGATTAAGGATATTAATCAGAACATTCCGGTAGTAATGATCACAAAAAGTGAAGAAGAAACTTTGATGAATGATGCTATCGGGGGAAGAATTTCAGATTATCTTACGAAACCTGTTAATCCAAGCCAGGTTTTATTGGTGTGCAAAAAAATTCTTGAAGGGAAAAAAATTTCTGGTCAGTACGCCGCCAAAGATTATCTGCAGGATTTCAATGAAATATCACGTGCACTGTCAACCAATCCTGATTTTGCTGAATGGATTGATCTGTATTTAAAGCTTGTCAACTGGGAAATTGAGTTAGATACCCATCCTGAAATTGGTCTTCACCAGACTTTAAATGATCAGAAAAAGGAAGCGAATAAAGAATTCTCAAAGTTTGTTGAGAAAAATTATAGAGGCTGGATTAACTCCCTCGGTGATGCTTACACGCCAACCCTCACTACAGAAATAACTGAGAAATACGTCCTTAAGCATTTAAAGAATGAAGGTACGAGTGTATTCTATTTTGTACTTGATTGTTTGCGAATGGATCAGTGGATGGTTCTGGAAAAACATTTGCGTGACTTATTCAAAATTGAAAAAGAATATTATTATGGTATCCTTCCAACTTCTACACCTTATGCGAGAAATGCTTTGTTTAGTGGTCTGTTTCCATCGGAGATAGAAAAATATTATCCGGATCTGTGGTCTGGCAAGGATGATGATGAGAACAGCATGAATAAGTATGAAAAGGAACTGCTTCAACTATTGTTGGATAGGAAGAGGATTAAACTCAGAAACGATTTGAAATACATAAAGATTATAGATCCTGAAGTTGGAAGAAACTTTGAGCAAAATATTTTATCATACAAGAACAATCACTTCACTGCTATTGTAGTTAATTTTTTAGATATGATAGCACATGGAAGATCTGATTCTGACATACTTAAAGAAATTGCACCTGATGAACCAGCATACCGTTCATTAACAAATAGCTGGTTTATGCATTCATCATTACTAGGTACTCTGAAGTCAATTGCAAAAATGGATAAAGTAAAAATAGTTATAACGACTGACCACGGCAGCATTCGCTCGTTGCGTGGCGCAAAAGTTCTCGGCGACAGGGAAGCATCAACAAACCTCAGGTTTAAGTATGGAAGAAATCTTAAAGTTGATGACAAGCATGCTGTCTATATTAAAAATGCTCAGGATTATAAGCTGCCTAAACGCGGTGTTACAATTAATTATATCATTGCAAAAGAAGATTATTATTTCGTTTATCCAACTGATTATCATAAATATCTGAGTCATTACAAAGATACATTTCAGCATGGCGGAATATCTCTTGAAGAAATGATTTTACCGGTTATTACGATGGAGCCAAAGTAAGTTGATTCAATATCCTTCAACAATAAAAACTTCAACTGAGGCAGAGACTTCTTTGCTGGCCTCTGATTTTATGGTATCCTGCAAAAAAGGCGACAGGGTAGTTCTAAATGGTGATCTCGGTGCAGGGAAAACTTTTTTCATCAAGTCAGCTCTTACATCAATTGGAGTAACTAATGTAAATAGTCCTTCTTTCGCAATTGTAAATGAATACCATAACAAATTTCACATTTGTCATTTTGATTTTTACAGGTTGAAAAATTCAGCAGAGCTCTTCGATATCGGCTGGCAGGATTATGTGAACGATGATGATTCAATACTTTTCATTGAATGGGGTAATCGTTTGCCTTCAGTTCTCCCGGCAGAAAGAATTGAGATTAGTATTTTAATTTTGAACGGAACGGAAAGGGAATTCAGATTTGAAAAATTTATCTGAGAACAAACCTATTCTTGCTTTTGAAACATCAGAAAATATTTGTGGTGTTTGTATTTATTTCTCGGATGATAAATATTTTTCATTTTCCGTCAATTTAAAGCACTCTCATTCCGAAAAAATATTTGAATTAACTGATTTTCTTTTCAAAAATGCGAACATCAAGCCAGCGGAACTTGATTCAATTGCTGTCTCGGAAGGTCCCGGATCTTTCACGGGACTTCGCATCGGATTTTCTGCAGCCAAGGGTATTGCTTACGGAGCAAACCTCCCAATATTACCCGTTCCAACTTATGAAGCTTTTGCTCTTCAACTATCGACTATTCTTAAAGAAAATGATGAATTTATTATTTCGAATAGAGTAAATAAAGAAGAGGTCTATTTTACAAGGTTTCAAATTAGGGGCAATAATTATATATTTGGGGAGGATTTAACCATTTTGACAAAAGATTTATTTGTTAAAAAATCTGAGGGCTTCAGGGTATTTGGTAATTCTTCTGTTTTATTAGGAAAACCAGTTGAATATCCCTCAGTTCCGGATCCGCTTTTTATTGCCAAATGGGCAGTAAATTTTGGAGGTGATAGAAAAACCTTCGATTACGATTTTTTAGAACCAAATTATTTAAAAGAGTTTATTGTAAAGGAGAAAAATAAATGACTAAGAACCTTCTGTTTGTTTTCTTTTTGTTTTCTTCATTGGTGTTTGCACAACTAATGCAGCCAAAATTAGTTCTTCAGCAGACCAGTTTTGATTTTGGGGATATTAAGCAAGGTGAAACTGTATCACACATATTTGTTTTAACAAATAGTGGCGGTGACTTACTAAAAATAACTAATGTCCAGGCTTCCTGCGGTTGTACTGCAGCCGTACCAGAGAAAAGCGAACTAGCTCCGGGTGAATCGACAAATCTGCCTGTTAAGTTTAATTCCACCGGAAGAATGGGGATGCAAAAAAAGACAGTCAAGATTTTTACAAACGATCCACAGTCTCCGGAAATGACACTTACTATATCTGGAAAAATTGTAACTGGTGAACAAAGTGGAAGTATCCCTGCTATCCACTTCCCTGAAACACAGCATGATTTTGGAAAAGTAAGCGAAGGAGAAAAAATTAATTATACATTCAGATTTGTCAATAAAGGTCAATCTGAATTAGTAATAAAAGATGTCAAAAGTTCCTGCGGCTGCACAGCAGCTCTTTTAAGTAGCAGCAACATAAAGCCAGGGCAAGAGGGAACGATTAAAGTAGAATTTGATACTAAGAACCGCTCAGGAAAAAATAGTAAGACAGTTACCGTTCAATCAAACGATCCGAAAGATCCGACGAAAATATTAACTATCTATGCCGATATCATCAAAAAAGGTGGCTAATGGCCTGGTTTAGCAGATCAAAAGAAAATATTTCTCCCGACTCACAAAAGAAGGATTTACCTGATGGGCTTTGGGAAAAATGTCCCGGTTGCGGTGAAATAATTCATAAGAAACAGCTTGAATCAAATCTCTGGACTTGTCTTAAGTGCGAACATCATTTCCGAATTGGCAGCGAGGAATACATAGGCATTCTCCTTGATAAAGGCAGCTTTAAAGAGATGCATAAAAAGATGAGATCGCCCGATCCGCTGGAATTTGAAGACACAAAAAAATATAAAGATAGATTGAACAACACTGTCAAGGCACTCGGGCTTTATGAAGCCGTACGTGTGGGCACAGGTAAAATTGAGGGAAGAAATGTTGCTTTAGCTTGTATGGATTTTCAATTTATCGGCGGAAGCATGGGTTCTGTAGTTGGGGAAAAGATTGCACGGGTTATTGATAAAGCCGTAAAGAGTAAACTTCCACTGATAATTATTTCTGAAAGCGGTGGTGCACGAATGATGGAGGCTGCTTACTCACTAATGCAATTAGCAAAAACAAGTGCACGATTAACACGTTTGGCTGATGCTGGCATTCCTTACTTGTCTGTGATTGCTGATCCAACAACAGGCGGTACTACTGCAAGTTATGCAATGCTTGGTGATGTTAATATTGCGGAGCCAAATGCATTAATCGGGTTTGCCGGTCCAAGAGTGATCAAGCAAACGATTGGCAGAGATTTACCCGAGGGATTTCAGAGATCAGAGTTTTTACTGGAAAAAGGATTTATTGATGTTATCAGCCACAGAAAAAATCTAAGGCAAACAATAAATAACCTCCTCGAATTAATGACCTGAGGCAGAAATTAAAACTGTTTCATCCGCACAAGATATTCTCACAATTTCTAAAAACATTAAAGCAGCCGGTAAAACTATCGGCTTTGTTCCTACAATGGGATTCCTTCACGAAGGACATCTTTCTTTAATCAGAGAATCAAAAAAAACTTGTGACATAACCATTGTTTCCATTTTTGTAAATCCCATACAGTTTGGTCCATCAGAAGATTTTAAAAGCTACCCGCGAGATGTTGAAAGAGATAACAAGCTTCTTGAAAGTGAAGGAGTAGAATATCTATTTCTTCCTTCGACTGAAGAAATTTATCCTCAAAACTTTCAGTCTTATGTAAATGTTGAATTTGTAACGAAGAAACTCGAAGGTGAATTTCGCCCCAACCACTTTCGTGGTGTTTCTACTGTAGTGTTAATACTTTTAAATTGCATTCAACCTGATTATGCTTTCTTCGGTCAAAAGGATGCACAGCAGTTAGCTGTGATAAAGCAGATGGTTAAAGACTTAAAGTCGGATACCAAAATTGTTGGATGCCCCATAATTCGCGAAGAAGATGGTTTGGCGATGAGCTCCCGAAATGTTTATTTATCTTCATCAGAAAGAAAAGAAGCACTTGTACTTCATCGTTCACTGGAACTTGCAATGAAAATTATTTCTGATGGTGAACGAAGAGTTAGCATTATTTTATCGGATATGGCTGAGCTATTCTCCAAAATTCCATCAGCAAATCTTGATTATATAAAAATAGTTGAAGCAGATACTTTTGAAATTGTTGATGAACTGAAAACTGGGAAGGAGTATTTAATTTTAATCGCTTGCAAGATTGGTAAGACAAGATTGATTGATAACACTAAGATTTCGATCTAATCTTCTACCAAAATTTATTTATTCAAATCATAAATAACCTTCAAACCCTTTAGTACCAAAGCCTCTTCAAATAAAACTTTATATTTCAGATGCGGAAGAATGAATCTCACATTACCACCGGTTGCAAAGATTATCGGTATAATTTGATTACTTGAAGCGCTTAATTGATTTATTGTCTCACCGATCATACCAACAGTGGAAGTAATTACTCCGCTGATGATTGAAGTGTTAGTCGAATTTCCAATTAATCCTTTGTAATTGTTTAAATCCGGCAAGGGAAGCTGTGCTGTTTTTTCATTCAGCGATTTGAGCATTGTAACAATTCCTGGTGCAATTAAGCCGCCAATAAATTCCCTTGAAGGTGAAATAATATTTACTGTTGTTGCGGTTCCAAAATCGATAGTTATTAAGTAGCGATTATCCAGTTGTAATTTTTCCCTGGTTGCAATTTCTAAAGCTCCCACTATTGAACACACTCTGTCCATTCCAAGTGTATCAGGGGTTTCGTAATTAATTTTGAGATTGAGTTTATCCTTGATGTTTGCCCGAAATAATTTGATGTTTTTCGCTAAAAAATATTCTGCTACTTTGTTCTCAACTGGAGGATTAACAGAACAAATCGCTGCTTCTGTGAAATTTAATTTACTGAAGTAATAAAATAACTTATTGGTATCGGAATGAACAATAAATTCCTTTAGACTCTGATCATCAAATAATGCTGATTTGATATTTGTGTTACCAATGTCGAGAGTGAGAAGCATCAGGCAAAACTCACATCACCGAAGTGTATTTTTTCAATTGCATCGTTTCTTTTCAGAAGCAGGTAACCATCGTCATCAATATCATAGAAAATCCCTGACTTAACTTTGTCGTTTTCTGTTATAGTAATTTTATCGCCGATCATTTGACATTTAGCGCGCCACTCTGCAAGAATAGAATGGGGTTTTTCTTCAAGTTTTATGAGAAGTTCTTCGAAGATATTCAGTACTTCTGCAAGAAGATTCTCTCTATCAACGTTGGCATTAAGTTCAAGCTTCAATGATGTTGGCGGATAATTAAAGTCGCCATTGAAGACAAGCTGGTTCAGATTTATTCCAATGCCAATAACCACCCGTTCAATTTTAGACCCTTTGATAGATGTCTCCGTCAAAATTCCAGAAACCTTTTTCTTGTCAATCAAAACATCGTTAGGCCATTTAAGTTCGGTTTTAAGTTGATGAAGATTTTCTATTGCAGAGGCAACTGCTAACGAAGCAGCCAGATTCAAATGATTAACATTTATTCC
>JACZKK010000075.1 GCA_014860115.1 Ignavibacteriaceae bacterium | reverse complement strand
TAACCGTTAACACCATTTACTAAACTGATGTAGGGTTGAGAGGAAAAATATTGAGAGAACTTTTTGACATCATTACTAGCGATGCCTGATTCAATATCATTAAAAATGATTTTTTGAATTTTAACTTTATTACCGTTGTTTACGCTTTGTTGAAGATTATTATGCTGTGCAAACAGAAAGCTACCGCCGGAAACGAAAAAAATAATTACTATATATAAAAATAAGGTCTTCATTTGTCCCTAATTTAATTAATTCCTGATCATTAATCTATAAAAGAGATGGGGCAAGCGCCCCATCAATTTATCTTGTCCACTCTTTTTTTAGCAATTTTCTGTCACCGATTACTGATGGCTTCAATTGTATTTCACCCTCAACTAATTGATACGCCCAGTCAAATACAACTCTATCGTTTGTGATATTCGAAATACGAATCTTTGCAAAATGATTATCCCAAGTCCAGATTACATAAGTATGTCCTACTTTTGCAATTTCATCTTTTGTTGTTGACCAACCTGACGTTGGTGCAAAGGGTATATCATAAATATCATTGGTCGGTCCCATATCCTGAATATCGGTATCATCCCAAACATCTAAATAAAAAGTGCCCTGATAATTTTCAAAGAAGAAATCTGTATTGTCACTATCATATGCAACAACAGAGTATAATGCAAAGGAATAACCTGAATTATTCGGGAATCTTCTGAAATCAAAAATCGCCTGGTTAAATCCTTCGGGCCTGGCTGTAGCATAAATCACATCCTTGCTCAATTCACTTTCGTTGCCATTGTAATCATAAGCTGTGACTGCATAATAATATTTTACACCATTTACTGCTTCTTCATCAATAAAATAATTATACGGTGAAGCTCCAATATTTTCATATCCACCGTTATAGGAATAACTGAAGTAGACATTATAACCAGCCAGATCAGACTCTCTGTTGTCAAACCAGGTCAGATCTATTCTATCATCTCCGACAAATACTTTGATTCCAGTTGGCGGAACCGGTGGAACATTATCTACATAATATTCTGGTTCATTCACTTCACAACCGGTTAGATATACTAAGATTATTATTGCTGCAAAAAGTTTTGTTAAGTTTTTCATTTTATCACCTCATTTGTTTTTCTCTCAGAAAAACCCAAATGAAATGCCACTAAATAAATAGTGAATTCCTTCAAAAATGATGTAAAATCAAACTTTTACCGTATATAATAATAGACAGGGCTCTAGATAAAATTAAGCACCAGACAGATCGGTCCATCGATCATCAAAAAACATTTTCTTTCTGTTAATGACAGCAACTGCCTTTCCAGTGAGAAGTCTTTTATCGAAAGGTGAGTTTTTAGATTTACACTTGAACTTCGATAGATCAACTGTCCATACGAAATTGGGATCAAGAATAGTAAAGTTTGCAAGTTCTCCTGCTTCGAATTTGGGGATTGGAAGGTTAAGTATTTTGCGAGGATTAATAGATAGCTTTTTAATTAATTCTTCGAGGCTCAATTTGTTTTTGTTCAATAATTCCGAAAAAGATATTCCAACTGTTGTTTCAAATCCTACTATTCCATTTGGTGCGTACTGAAACTCAGATTCTTTTTCTTCCAAAGAATGAGGTGCATGATCAGAAGCAATACAATCAATTGTTCCATCTTTCAATCCTTTGATGATTGCATCAATATCTTCCTGAGTTCTTAGTGGAGGATTCATTTTCATATTTGTATCGTAGGATTTAAGCGCATCATCGGTTAGAGTGAAATGATGCGGCGTCACTTCTGCTGTAACTTTTATTCCTTTCTTTTTCGCCTCTCTTACAAGATTTACAGAATTTTTTGTGCTGATGTGAGCGATATGAATCCTTCCTCCGGTGTATTCTGCCATTAAAATATCTCTACTCACAATAATATCCTCAGCAACAGATGGTATTGCCGGAAGCCCCAAAAGTGTAGAATTTATCCCTTCATTCATTGCACCATCGGCAAGTGATTCATCCTCACAGTGTTCTATGATTGGAGCGTTGAACATATTTGCATATTCAAAAGCCGTTCTTAAAACAGAGGAATTTTTAATTGCGACTCCATCATCTGAAAATGCAACTACACCTGCATCAACCAATTCAGCCATTGGAGAAATGATTTCACCTTTACGTCCCAGACTCGCAGCAGCAACCGGGTATACATCTACTAAATGATTTGATGCCTGCTCTTTTATAAATTTAACAACTTCGGCAGTATCAATTGCAGGCTCAGTGTTCGGCATACACGCAACACCTGTAAATCCTCCTGATGCAGCACTATTGCAGCCAGTTATAACTGTTTCTTCATCTTCCCTTCCGGGTTCTCTTAGATGAACATGCATATCAAATAATCCTGGCACAAGAATTTTTCCTGAAAAATCAAACTCCTTTGAACCTTCAATATCAATCTTACTTAACTCGCCAATTTTAGATATTAGACCATCATTAAGAAGTACTGATACTCCTTTGAGATTTATTTTATCTTCAGGATGAATTACGTCAACATTTTTTAATACAACTTTCATAATTGTCTTTTAGTTTAGAGTTCCGAGTAAATATAAAACTGCCATCCTTATGGCGACACCATTTGTTACCTGGTAAAGAATAATCTGGTTTGAGCCATCCGCAACTTCCGATGATAGTTCAACTCCTCTGTTAATCGGGCCGGGATGAAGTATCAAAATATCTTTACCGTTTTTATCCAAACGTTCCTGAGTGATTCCAAAGTATTTTGAGTATTCTCTGATTGATGGAAAATATTCTCTAGCTTTCCTCTCAAGCTGGATTCGCAATACATTTAAAACATCATTCTCTTGTATCGCTTCATCAATATTATAAATAACATCGACGCCTAATTCTTTAATATCCCTAGGAATCATTGTTGAGGGACCACAAACAGAGACTTTAGCTCCCATTGATTTCAAACCAAATATATTTGACAAAGCAACACGGCTATGTGCAATGTCTCCAACAATACAAACTTTTAATCCTTCAAGACGACCCAGTTTCTGCCTGATGGAATACATATCAAGTAAAGCTTGAGTCGGGTGTTCGTGAGTACCGTCTCCGGCATTTATAATATTTGAGCTGCTTATTTTTGTGAGATATAAAGGAGTGCCTGCCGCTGCATGTCTGACAACAACCATATCAACTTTCATTGCTTCGATATTTTTTATCGTGTCTTTAAAAGTTTCTCCTTTGCTAACGCTGCTGCCTGAAACAGAAAAGTTAATTGCATCTGCCGATAATCTTTTTTCTGCAAGCTCAAATGAAATTCGTGTTCGCGTTGAACTTTCATAAAAAAGATTAACGATTGTTTTTCCCTGCAATGTCGGAACTTTCTTTATTGGTCTTTCAAGTATTTCTCTGAATGTGTGGGCAGTATCTAAAATGGTTTGAATATCTTCTTTTGAAACTCCCTGTAGTCCGAGCAAATGTCTGCTTGATAATGCCATATTCAATCATCCTTCCCATCAACTTCAACTAAATAAATTGCATCTTCCTCATCAACCTCGGTCATCCTAACTTTTATTTCCTCGAATTGTGATGTTGGAATATTTTTACCAACATAATCAGCACGAATTGGAAGTTCGCGGTGTCCTCTGTCTACAAGTATACATAGTTGAATTGAAGCAGGTCGTCCCAAATCCATTAAGGCATTCATAGCAGATCTGACGGTTCTTCCAGTATAAAGCACATCATCAACGAGAATGATATGCTTTTCATTTATATCGAATGTAATATCTGATACTGAAACTTCCGGCTGTTTGATTCTGGTGCGGAAATCATCTCTGTAAAGAGTTACATCCAGAACTCCAATTGGTAATTCGGCACCATCAATGGTTTTAAGTTTAGTTTGAATTCTCTTGGCAAGAAATTCACCGCGAGTACGCATACCCATAAGCAAAAGGTTATGAGAACCTTTATTTTTCTCCAGTATTTCGTGAGTGATTCTGGTAAGTATTCTGTCGAGACCCTCTTTGTCTGCGACCTTTGATTTAATCTTCATACAAAAAAACCTCCTGATCGTGTTCTCGCGGAGGTGTATTTTCTTTTTGGATTCATTTCCTTCTCCATCTCTCCGGATAGAATTAAAGGTTAGTAAATAATTATTTTCGATTCTAACTTACAAAAAAAACGATGTATAAAAAACAAGTCAAAGTCCTAAAAAACAAGATTTCACAAAAAGAAAAGGGATCATATTTCAGATCCCTTCTCAAAGACTTCGGATATTTATTTATCCAAATTACTTAACGTGAAATTCTACTCTTCTGTTGTAAAATCTGCTCTCAGAATCAGATTCCTTGAATAACAAAGTACTCTTACCTTTACCTGAAGTTGTTAATCTACCGGCATCAACACCTTTAGCAACAAGGTATTTCTTCACAGCTTCAGCTCTTTTCACTGAAAGCTGTTCATTGTACTTGTCAGAACCAATCTGATCAGTGTGTCCCTGTACTTCAACCGTTACATCAGGATGAGAAAGAAGGATTGCTGCTGCATTGTCAAGAATTGGATAAGATTCTGGCCTTAAGGTTGCCTTGTTGAAGTCGAAGTTTACACCAACAAGCACCCACTTATCTTCCATCTTAGCAGGGCCCATACATTTCTTAACCATTTCACAGATTCTATCATAGTCAACTTCTGTCGGCATTGTTTGATATCTTCTAACGATATCCTCAACTCTGTTGTAGTCAACTTCAGCTATACCAGTATAAAGCTGGCAATATTTTGAAGGTTCGCCTTTGCTGAAATAATAAAGAAGTCCAAGATCTGCGTGTATCCAGCTATCATTGGAATTTCCGCCGAAGAAACTGCCACCAAAGAAACCAAAATCATCTCCGGTTCTGGAGTCCACACCATCGATTTTACTATTACCCATGGTATGATATGTACCTTCACCACGTATTCTCCAATCTTCACCTATTCTTATTTCTATACCTGCACCAATATTAAATTGGGCGCCAACATTTGACTCTTCATTTAATTCGCTCTCAGCAATTTCATTACCGGCAGCGTCGTAAATAATGGCATTTTCAGGTTTATTATAATTTACACCTATACCGGTTACCAGAAACAATGACCATGGTTCGCAGGGATTGAAGTAGTAAATAAGATCCAGATCTCCTGTGATCATATTGTTTGAAACATACTCCCCGTTATTATTATTATAATTTGCATAGTATTGAGCAGCTACATGGTTATACGAACCTTTTATTCTGGAGGCAACGTGCTCTGACCAGTTTCTTTGAATCAGGAGATGGCCACCATAAAATTCGCTGGTGTTTAGAGATGCACCATTAATTCCAACATACATTGGATAGGTAAAACCAAATCCGAATGCCCATGCATCAGAGGCAACGAATCTGTCCTGCGCAAATGAATTACTCATTAAGAGTAAAACTGCGGAAATTGAAAGAATAGAAAATAATTTTTTCATAATGATACCCTCATATGATTGTGATAGATGTGTTTATTATATTCACTTTATAATTGACCTTAAGTTAATAACTTAAATTCTAATATCTGTTAAAATATTACAATAAATATATAAAAACAATAATTTCAACTGAAATCGGTTAAATTTGTAAACAATATATAAACAAAAACCTTTCCAAAGTTAATTCTGTTATTTAGCGATTTTAGATGAAATATGTTATTTTTTCCTACGTAAATTTTTCTCAACTGTAAAAAAACCTATTCGGGGTGTAGCGCAGCCCGGCTAGCGCGCTTCGTTCGGGACGAAGAGGTCGGGGGTTCGAATCCCCCCACCCCGACAATTTTTTCTGCATTATTTTCTTCTTTTCAGCATATCTAATTTTTCAGTACACAAAATCAGCACAACTTTTTTAGGAATCAAACTATATTTGTGTTATGAATAATCGAATAAATAGAGTCGGTCTCGTTCGCAGGAAGAGAAAGTCAGGTAACTATTATGTGCTAAGGTATCGTTCGTCTAACAATGAAAACTACACATATGAGAATATTGGTTACACATCTAAATACCAAGCAGAATTAGCACAAGCTCAGAAGCAATCAGATTTAATAAATGGGAAATTCAATATACCATCACAGAATGCAGAAGTAATTTCTCTTCAACGATTAATTGATGAATACTATTC
>JACZKK010000074.1 GCA_014860115.1 Ignavibacteriaceae bacterium | reverse complement strand
TCTTCCTCTTGTGCAAATATTAAGGAATTAAGTAATAGCAAACCAAAAAGTAATGTTTTCATATAAAGCTCCACCATATAATAATATATAAAAACTCAATTGCTTTTTGAGTGTCCGTAAAACAAAAATATAGGTTATAGCATTTGGAAGATTCACAGGGGTTTGGAATCAAGCAAAAAGAATTATGCGTGGAAAAAACTTGCACGGTTTTCCCTTTATTAAATTCCTGATTCAAACTTAGTAAATGGAATTCATAAAGGCAAGATATTTCAAAATGTTATTCTTCATACTTTTAAACAATCACTTACATTTATTGTTTATTTCGCATTCACAAAATATCATCTAATACTGCTTTGCATTTAATCTCATTGGCATTATTTTGCAGGTAGTCAAATGAAATGGAAGCGCAGAGAGAGAGGGTTTACTTCCTGTCATTCCTTATTGAATAATTATCCATTCAGGAATAGTTGGAGTCATCTATGGGATCATTAAAAAAGTTTTACACCATTCCGGAGCTTTACAAATATTTAACTGAAGATTTCGGACCGAAAAAAGGCGGACACGCAATCCAGCGAAAAGTAGATAATGTTTATAAAGGAATAACCTATCAGGAACTGAAAGAAGAAACCGATGCATTTGCATTTGGATTAGCTGCACTTGGTTTAAAGAAAGATGATTGTGTTTCACTCATTTCAGAAAATCGCCCTGAGTGGGTATATGCTGACTTTGCAATGCAGCTTCTTGGTATAATCAACGTTCCGCTCTATCCATCACTAACTTCTGATTCAATTGAATATATCTTAAATGATTCTGAATCTAAAGCGATAATTGTTTCAACAGGTTTTCAATTGAATAAAGTCCAGAAGGTTATGAAAAACTGCAAGCACCTGAAGCACATTATTATACTTAATGACCACGATGATGTTAGTGCCACAGAAAATTTATTCACCTTCAAACAGATACAGGAAAAAGGAAAAAGTATTCAGCATAATAATCCCGATCTCCTCAAAAAACATTCTGCGGAAATAAAAGAAGATGATATATGCACAATTATTTATACTTCCGGAACAACAGGCGAACCTAAAGGAGTTATACTCACACATGAAAATATTATTTCGAACGTCAATGCTGTGTTAGATGTTTATCCAATCACTAAGGAAGATATCTTTCTGTCATTTCTTCCTCTCTGCCACATATTTGAAAGAATGGCTGGTTATTACACGGCATTTGCTGCCGGTTGTACGGTCTATTATGCTGAGAGTATTGAAAAAGTAGCAACTAATCTCCTTGAAGCACGACCAACATTGATGACATCCGTTCCAAGACTGTTTGAAAGAATCCAATCGCGCATTATAAAAAACGTTGAAAGTCAATCAGTAACAAAGCAAAAGATTTTTTATTGGGCTTTAGATTTAGGAAGGAAATTTTATGCAGCGAAAAAGAAAGGCTCTGTGCCTATCGCTCTTACAGCAAAATATAAAATTGCTGATAAGCTCGTCTTCAAAAAAATAAGAGCACGCACAGGTGGAAGATTAAGATTTTTCATCTCTGGTGGTGCTGCATTATCAAAAGAACTTGGAGAATTTTTTGAAGCTGCCGGGATTCAGATTGTTGAAGGATATGGATTGACAGAATCATCCCCTGTGATAACCGCAAATAGATTTGACGATTACAAATTCGGTACTGTTGGGAAACCATTGCCCGGTGTGGAAGTTAAAATCGCTTCAGATGGCGAGATACTTGCACGCGGTCCGAACATTATGAAAGGTTACTACAAAAAGAAAAAGGAGACTGAAGAAACTGTAATTAACGGGTGGCTGCATACAGGTGACATTGGTGTTTTTGATTCGGAAGGTTATTTAATGATAACAGACAGAAAAAAGCATCTCTTTAAAACAAGTGCCGGGAAATATATTGCTCCTACTCCGATTGAAAATATTTTTCTTGCAAGTAAATACATTGACCAATTTGTACTCATTGGTGATAAGAGAATGTTCCTGAGCGCACTTATTGTTCCTGATTATGAGGCACTTAAAGAACATGCTGATGCTCATAACATAGCTTATAAAGATGAAGCAGAATTAACAAGCAACGAGCAGATATATAAGCTGATTGAAAATGATATGACAAAGCTTCAGAAACAGCTGGCAAATTATGAAAGAGTAAGAAAATTTGCACTGCTCGATAAACCTTTCACTATTGAAACGGGTGAAATAACACCGAGCTTAAAAATTAAACGGAAAGTAGTTGAGGAAAAATACAATTACCTCATTGAGAAAATGTATTTCGGCGGGATGGATAAGAACTAATTATGTTGAAAATATCATTCCGGCTCTTTCCGGCAGAATGGAGTTCTGACAAACTTGTCCGGAATCTGACACGATATTAACCCACCAGATTCTGGACTCGTTATTCTCGCCAGAATGACGCAACTATTTAAAATCCATTCGATGCGATTGTCATTCCCGCGAGTTCTGATGTTAATCTGAACGAGTCGGGAATCTGAGCGAATTTAACTCGAGGCAATTTACTTAAATACTTTTCATCACATCAATCATTTTTTGATGGATAACTCCATTTGTAGCCAGTATTCTCTTTGAGTTAATATCAATTTTGTTTCCACCAAAATCGGTAAAAAGTCCACCTGCTTCTTCGACGATTAGTTTACCTGCACAAATATCCCACGGATGAAGCGATACTTCCCAGAAACCATCAAACACCCCATTTGCAACATAGCAAAAATCTATTGCTGCTGATCCCAATCTCCGAATCGCTCTTGCCTGCTTCAGGAATGCAATGAATCTTTCAAAAGCATTATCAGGATTTTCTTTTATATCATAAGGAAATCCTGTGACTAAGACACTATGATTAAGATTTGAGTTTTTGTTTACACTGATTCTTCTTCCATTCTCAAAACTGCCGCTGTTTTTTTCTGCTGAGAAAACAACATCCCTCATTACATCGTACACAACGCCGGCAATTGCCTCACCATTTTTCTGAACTCCGATTGATACAGAAAAAATCGGGAGTCCGTGTGCAAAGTTTGTGGTTCCATCCAGCGGATCAACAACCCAAAGATACTCGGCAGATTTGTTTGCTTCGCTCCCCTCTTCAGCTAAAATTCCGTGCGCAGGATATTTTTTTCTAATAAAATCTGTTATCAATTTTTCAGAAGCTTTGTCGGTTTCGGTTACAAGATTAAGCTCGTTAGTTTTGAATTCAATCGAATGAGCTTTGCCGAATGCATTCCTGATTAGCTCACCAGCTTCTTTTGATATTTTAATTATGTCCTCAATCATAAAGTCAATTATTTTTATTTCAAATATAAAGGAAACTCCCTTTGCGTGTTGTAAGTTCACTGCAATGGAAAGAATATTACCTCGAACAGTAATGAATCATTCCTTGATAGCAGGATATGAAATCAATATATTTAGGATGTGAGATAACAATTTTTGAAGTTAACTGAATGTTCCATTGATTTATCTCACGTTCTGCACAACATGAGATAATTTTTCCTAAAATCTGATCTATTATTTTATTATCTCACGTCCTGAACGACCGAATTTATGTTCAATAAAGGAGAAGTTTTTTGGACCACATAAAGGATTTAGAAATCAACCCATCCGAAGTCAATTCAATAGTTGATAGTATCCCCGAAGAGATGCCAATACTGCCACTGAGAGATATAGTTATTTTTCCGTATATGATATTTCCCGTGCTGGTGGGAAGAGAACAGTCAATCAGAGCAGCTAACTTTGCAGCTGAACATACAAAATATATTTTCTTATCCACTCAAAAAAAATCCGGTATTGAAGATCCCACTGAAAAAGATTTATACACCGAAGGCACAGTTGCAAAGATCGTTCAGATACTTAAACTGCCAAATGGATTGATGAAAATTCTTGTTGATGGTTTATTCCAGGCTAGGATTATTGGATTCACAAGCAATAAAAATTTCTTTGAAGGAAAGATTGAATTAATCATTCCTGCTCTTGATAACGATCATGAAATGAATGCGATGATCAGGCAGATGACACAATTATTTAAAGATTATGTTAAGATCAGCAAGAATGTACCAAAAGATACAATTACAGCTTTTGACAATATTGAAGAACCAGACAGAAAACTTTTTTATGCGGCAGCAAACATCAACCAGTCAATTGAAGTTAAACAGGCAATACTACAGAAGTTCACAATCAAAGAACAATATCTTGAAGTTATCAAAGTTCTCAACTCGGAAATAGATATACTGCGAATTGAAAAAGAGATCGATAACAAGGTCCAGGAAAACATTGCCAAGACACAGCGCAAGTTCATAATACAGGAACAGATAAAAATATTGCAGGATGAACTTGGCGAAGATGAGGATGCCTCACCGGAATTTGCAAAGATACGAGATCAGATAAAAAAAGCTAAGATGCCAAAAGAAATTGAGGATAAAGCTCTTGAAGAATTCAATAAATTGAGGAAGACTCCCTCAATGTCTCCTGAATCAACTGTAATAAGAAACTATCTCGATTGGCTGGTAGGAGTTCCATGGAGTAAGAAATCAAAAGACGACTTAAACATCAAACATGTTCAAAAAATTCTTGATGAAGATCATTTCGGACTTGAGAAACCAAAGGAACGAATAATTGAACATATCGCTGTTCTGAATTTAGTGAAACAGATGAAGGGACAGATTTTATGTTTTGTCGGACCTCCGGGAGTCGGCAAGACTTCTCTGGGCAAATCGATTGCCCGTGCCCTCGGAAGAAATTTTGTTCGGATAAGTCTTGGCGGTGTTCGTGATGAAGCAGAAATAAGAGGACACAGAAGAACTTACATCGGTTCAATGCCCGGAAAAATTATTCAATCAATGAAAAGAGCAGGAACAATTAATCCTGTTATTCTTCTTGATGAAATTGACAAAATGAGTATGGATTTCAGAGGTGATCCATCGTCGGCAATGCTCGAAGTTCTTGATCCTGAACAGAATCACACCTTCAATGATCATTATCTTGAAGTTGATTACAATCTTCAGCAGGTTATGTTTATCACTACTGCGAACATTCGTTATAATATTCCATTACCGCTTCAGGATAGGATGGAAATAATTGAACTGCCCGGTTACCTGGAATTTGATAAGCTGGAAATCGCTAAGAAACATTTGATACCTAAACAGCTAATCGCTCATGGACTTGAAAATAAACACGTTGAGTTCGGTGAAAGTGCAATTAAAAAGATAATCAGCGAGTATACCAGAGAAGCAGGGGTCAGAAATCTTGAAAGGGAGATTGCTTCAATATTCAGAAAATTAGCAAAAGAGATAGTTGTAAAAGAATCTTCTAATGGAAGAGGGAAAAAGAAATTTAAACATATAATCACAGAAGAAATTGTTGAAGAGTACCTTAAAACCCCGCGGTTCAGATATCAGCGGCATAACAAAGGTAACAAAGTCGGAAGCGTTACAGGTTTAGCATGGACAAGTACCGGCGGCGAACTTTTATCTGTTGATGTCACTATCATGAACGGTGCTGGTAAATTAAATTTAACAGGTCAGCTTGGAAACGTGATGAAAGAATCTGCACAGGCTGCGTTGAGTTATTTACGAGCTTCTGCAAAAAGACTTGGTCTCAATCCTGATTTTTTCAAGGGAAAAGAAATTCACATTCACCTCCCAGAAGGAGCAATTCCGAAAGACGGACCTTCTGCAGGTGTTGCAATGGCGATGGCGATGCTTTCTGCAGTTAGCGGAAGACCAGCTTCAAACAATGTTGCAATGACAGGAGAAATTACTCTTACCGGTTCCATACTTGCAATTGGCGGTTTAACTGAAAAACTTTTAGCGGCAAAGAGAAATAATATTAAAACCGTTCTCATTCCAAAAGAGAATGAAATTGATTTAAAAGAAATCTCCGACAAAGTAAAAAGCGGATTAAAGATTGTGCCCATTGAAAAAGCAGAGCAGGCGATTCCTTACATCTTCGAAGGAGTCAAAATGAAAAAATCTGTTGAGAAGAAAAAGAAAAAGTGATTTCAGAAGAATGAAATTATGACCGAGGACATTCGAATTGACAAACATCTTTCTGAAGAAGAAAAGTACCGGCTTCTTAATTCACAATTAAAATCTCTTTTAGCAAAAGAAGATAATTTAATTTCCAACTTGTCAAATTTTACTGCTGCAATTAAAGATACATTTGAAAAAGTAAGCTGGGTTGGATTTTATCTTTTCGATGGACAAAAACTTTATCTCGGGCCATTTCAGGGAAAAGTAGCGTGCACAAATATTGAAATAGGGAAAGGAGTTTTCGGAACCTCTGCAGCAAAAAGAGAAACGATTATTGTTCCGGATGTTGATAAATTTCCCGGACATATTTTTTGTGACAGCAATTCAAAATCGGAAATAGTCGTTCCCCTTTTCCAAAAAATTCAGCTGCTCGGCGTGCTTGACCTTGATAGTCACGAGTATAATTCCTTCGGAAACACAGACAAAGAATATTTAGAGGAAATTTGTAAATTTCTGTGTGAAGAAATCTTTCCATCAGATTATCAATTGAAAAAATTATAGATGAGTAACTTTGTAGTAACAGCAAGAAAGTGGCGACCACAGCGTTTTGAGGATGTTGTTGGCCAGGAACACATAACCAGTACTTTAAAGAATGCAATCAAAGAAAAAAGAATTGCTCATGCATATCTTTTTACAGGGCCTCGGGGTGTTGGAAAAACAACCACAGCTAGAATTCTCGCCAAGACTCTGAATTGTGAGAATAGCAAAAACTCTGAGCCGTGCAATGAATGTGAAATGTGCAAGTCAATTCAAAACTCGCAGTCGATAGATATAATTGAAATTGACGGCGCATCTAACAGAGGTATCGATGAAATAAGAAGTTTAAGAGATTCAGTAAAGTACGCACCAACCCGCGGCAAGTATAAAGTCTATATCATTGATGAAGTGCATATGCTTACCAAAGAATCTTTCAACGCTTTTCTCAAAACATTGGAAGAGCCACCTGAACACATAATATTCATCTTTGCAACTACAGATGTTCATAAAGTTCCACTGACGATTATTTCAAGATGCCAGAGATATGATTTCAGAAGAATTCAGCTTGATAAAATAAAGGAAACACTTCGGATGATAGCTTATGAAGAGAAAATTGCTATCGATGATAAAACATTAACAATCATCGCAAAGAAAGCTGATGGTGCATTACGTGATGCTGAAAGTTATTTCGACCAGGTAGTAGCTTTTTCAAAGGGAAAAATTGATGCAGAACTAGTTACGCAGATGCTTAATCTTATTGATGAGGAAATTTTCTTCAAGATTTCTGATGCTGTTATTGAGAAAGATTTCAAAGTTGTTTTTCAGACGTCCGAGAAAATTTACGAAAACGGATGGGACTTTGGCGATTTTGTGGATGGTTTGATAGAGCATTTCAGGAATATTCTTTCTGCAACTGTTACCGATTCAACCAACTCAATTGAAACAGCAGATATTTATAAAACACGGTATCTGGAGTACAAAGATAAATTTTCGGAGAGTGATATATTACGTCTTCTCAACTTTCTTAATAAATCTCAGCAGGAGCTTCGCTTTTCACAAAACCAAAAACTTAAAATTGAAATTATTCTAAGTCATCTTATCGCTCTTGAAAGTTCAAAAACAATTTCTGAACTAATTTCAGAAGTTGGTTCAGATAATTTAGTCCCTGATAAAATAACGGAACCAGCATCAGTATTTTACAAACCAGCAGAGCCTGTTAAAAAAAAAGTAGATAGCTCCACAACTGAATCCAAACAAATAAAATCACCAACTCAGCCAGTTAGTCCATTAATTAATCCGGCAATCCAACCGAGTCTATCGTTTGATGATGTAGTGAAAAAATGGGAGTATTTCATTGAATCAATCAACACAGAAAAGGGATTAACTCTAGGGCCAGCTTTGAAGAATTTTAATCTCACATCACTTAAAGAAAATAATTTGTATTTCTTTACTGAGAATGATGAAGATCTGAATACCTTCAGATTAAATGAAAAATATCTTACAAAAAAAACAGAAGAGTTCTTTGGAAGACGATTTAATTATTTGGTGAACGATAGCAAAACCAGGGATTCGGAGAAAAAGAATTCCACCGAGACAATCAAATCACAAGTTCAAAATTCCGCTGATCCTTACGAAGCGATCATAATAAATGAGCTTGGCGGTGAAAAAATTGCTTAAATATTGATATTTTGAAGTTTCTACTCCTCATAATCCTTATCCTCCCCACAACTAAAATCCTTTGATTTGGAAGTAAATATCAATATTTTTGCACCCTATGTCAAAAGGACTTGTCATCGCAATTGATGGTTCTGCCGGTTCCGGGAAAAGCACATCGGCTAAGCTTATCGCAAAAAAACTTGGTTACGTTTACATAGATACGGGCGCAATGTACCGTGCGATAACTTATCTTGCTCTTGAAAACGAAGCAATCAATGATGAATCGCGGATTATTGAGCTGGCAAGGAAATGTAAAATTGATCTTGATTATAAAGATGGTGAAGTCATTGTGCTGCTTAATGACAAGAATGTGTCAAAAGAAATTAGATTGGCTGAAGTTAATTCTCATGTCAGCGATGTTAGCAAAATTAGTGAAGTGCGAAAAGTACTCGTTGAAAAGCAGAGAGAAATGGGAGCAAAAGGAAACGGTGTAGTTATGGAAGGAAGAGATATCGGGACGGTTGTTTTTCCAAATGCTGATGTAAAAATTTTCCTTACAGCTTCACTCGATATAAGAGCGAATCGAAGAACCAAAGAATACATTCAAAACGGTTCTAAAGTATTGGTGGATGATATAAAAAGTAATTTATCTAACAGAGATAAGATTGATTCAAACAGAAACGATAGTCCTTTAACTAAAGCATCAGATGCAGTAGAAGTTGACACGACTAATGTGACAATAAATGAACAGGTGAATCTGATTCTTGAAGAAGTAAAAAAAATTGCAGTTAAAAAGAATATTCAGTTAGAAATTAAAAACTAATAAGCCGGTTAAATAAATATGTTCAATAAAACAAAATATATCTTTTCTGTTCTTCCGGTTTTGAACGACAGGATATCTAATTAATTTCAGGAGGATTAATGACCACTGATGTGAAAGAAAAGTCAACCAATGTATTAGAAGATTTCGAGAAGGCGAAAAACAAGTTCAATACATTAGATTATACCCAGGAAGAATTCGAACAGCTTGCGAATCTTTATACTGAATCTTTTAGAGACGTTAAGCAAGGTGAAATGGTTAAAGGACGGCTGGTAAGAATTCAGGGTGATAACGTAATTATTGATGTAGGATTTAAGTCTGAAGGTACAATTCCAAGAAGCGAATTTGGTGAAGACGCAACATTGGAAGTTGGACAGGAAGTAGAAGTAGTTCTGGAAAGCGTTGAGGACCTTGAAGGAAATCTTGTTCTTAGCAAATCAAGAGCTGATTTCCTTCGAATCTGGGAAAAAGTTATCAGAGCGCATGATACCGGTGAAATTATTGATGGTAAAATTATTAAGAGAATCAAGGGTGGAATGGTTGTCGATTTAATAGGAATGGAAGCTTTTCTTCCCGGCTCACAGATTGACATCAGACCAATAAGAGATTTTGATGCTCTGGTTGGACAAACAATGGACTTCAAAGTAGTTAAAGTTAACATCCCAACAGAGAATGTAGTTGTATCACACAAAGTACTAATCGAAGAAGAAATATCCGATCAAAGAAAAGCAATTCTCGAAAGCCTTGAACGAGGACAAATTCTTGAAGGTGTTGTTAAAGCTGTCACAGATTTCGGTGTGTTTGTGGATCTTGGCGGAGTTGATGGTTTAATTCATATAACCGACCTTAGCTGGGGAAGAATAAATCACCCAAGTGAAGTTGTTAAGCTGGATGAAACATTGAAAATTGTTGTTACCGATTATGACGAAGCTAAGAAAAGAATTTCACTCAGCCTTAAAAAGCTTCTCCCTCATCCCTGGGAAAATATTGATGAGAAATATAAGATTGGTGATAAAGTTTCAGGAAGAGTTGTCTCACTTACAGATTACGGTGCATTTATTGAAATTGAAAAAGGTATTGAAGGTTTAATACATAATTCAGAAATGAGCTGGACACAGCATATAAAACATCCTTCACAGGTTGTTGCTATGGGACAGGTTATAGAAGCTATTATTCTCAGCCTTGATAAAGATGATAAAAAAATCTCACTTGGAATCAAGCAGCTTGAACCAGATCCCTGGCAGACATTGATGATCAAGTATCCAGTCGGATCCAGACACACAGGTGTCGCAAGAAATCTTACCAACTTTGGTGTGTTCGTTGAACTTGAGCCGGGTGTTGATGGATTAGTTCATATTTCTGATCTGTCATGGACAAAGAAAATCCGACATCCCGGGGAAGTTGTTAAGAAAGGTGAATCACTTGAAGTGATTGTCCTTGGTGTTGATGTTGACTCAAGGAAGATTTCTCTTGGTCATAAACAGATTATGGATAATCCATGGGATACATTCGAGCAGAGATTCTCTGTCGGAACAATTACCACAGGTAAAGTAGTTCGGATCATTGAGAAAGGTTTGATCGCTGAGTTACCAGAAGGCGTTGATGGATTTGTTCCTGCAAATCAGTTATCAACTTCAAAATTGAAAAATCTGGCAATGCATTTCCCTGTCGATGATGTTATTCCAATAAAGGTTATCGAATTCGATAAGAGCAATAAGAAAATTGTGCTCAGTACTATCGCTGCTTTAAAGGATAAGCCGGATAGTGAAATCGAAGATTACCTTAACAAGCATAAGCTCGATAAAGTATCATTAGATAGCATTAAAAATGCTGATACCGGTGCGATTGATTCTTCTGAGTTTCCAATTTTTGAGATTCACGAAAGTCCGGAAGTAAAGAAGACAGAAGAACCTCAATAAATTAATTGTGAATAATTTGAGAAGCGGGAGAGAAACCCGCTTTTCTTTTAAATAGTAACTATGCAAAAAAAAGTAGCGCTTCTTACTCTGGGTTGTAAGCTGAATTATTCAGAGACTTCTTCCATCGGGATGCAATTTCTTGACAGAGGATTTAAGCTGGCAGATTTTCAGGAAAAGGCAGATGTGTATATTCTTAATACCTGCTCAGTAACAGAATCTGCCGAAAGAGAATGCCGGCAAATAATAAGACGAGCTCTACGGCAAAATCCTGAAGCGTTTATTATTGTTACAGGATGTTACGCACAGCTTCGTCCTGAAGAGTTAGCTCAAATTGATGGCGTCGATGCAGTATTAGGCAGTAATGAAAAATTTAAACTTTTCTCACTGCTTGAGAATTTTCAGAAGAGAGAACTCACATGTATCTCGGTAACTCCAACTGAAAACCTCACAGAATTTGGAGTTGCTCATTCTACTGATGCAGATAACAGAACGCGTGCGTTTCTAAAAATCCAGGATGGTTGTGATTATACTTGTTCCTTTTGTACTATTCCATTAGCTCGTGGTGCGAGCAGAAGTCTGGCTTTAAATAATGTAATTGATGAGTTTAAGAAATTACTTGATGCTGGTTATAAAGAAATTGTGTTGACCGGAGTGAATGTCGGAGATTATGGAAAGAATATCGATACAAATTTATCTAATCTTCTTAACGAGCTAATTAATATCGAAGGTGAGTTCAGAATTCGTATTAGCTCAATTGAACCGAATCTTTTAACAGAAGAAATAATTAATCTCACAACCGAATCTGAAAAGCTTTGCAATCATTTTCATATTCCGCTGCAGAGCGGCAGTCCGAAAATTTTAAAAGCAATGCAAAGAAGATACACGACGGAAGATTATTTTGAATTAATTCATAGAATAAAAAATCGTTTGCCTGATTCCGGAATCGGTGTTGATGTTATTGTTGGATTTCCTGGAGAAACTGAAGAAGATTTTATTCATACGCACAACTTCTTGAGAGACCTTCCTGTTTCTTATCTGCATGTATTCACATATTCAGAGAGACCGGATACGAAAGCAATTTCCCTTCCCGGCTTAGTTGATATCCAGGAAAGAAAAAGAAGAAACAATATCCTCAGAATATTAAGCGAGAAAATAAGAGTAAAATTTTATTCTGAAATGATCGGGACGAAACAGGAGGTTATGTTCGAAAATGTGAATAAAAAAGGCTTAATGCACGGCTTTAGCTCGAATTATGTTAAAGTTCAAACCGATTTTATTGAATCTCTTACCGGTCAGATTTGCCCCATAATATTAACTGAGGCCGATACTGAGATCTGCAGCGGAACAATAATATCCACAAAAAAATCAATTGATTTAGTCATCACATAAGACTAAAATTAAAATAAAAAAATATGAAATTATTTCCCCTTATACTCCTGCTTTCATCAGCCATACTTTTTTCACAAACTGATGATTTTAAATCAATTCAAGAACTTAAAAGCACATTAAAAAACTCGGATGAAAACATTCAGATTGAAAGTATAAATTTAAGTTCAAATCTAGGTAATGAAAAGAAGAGTGTCGGATTGGGGATAATTTATTCATTGCTTCTTCCCGGTATGGGTGAGCTTTATGCTGATGCTTATAACACAGGGAAATATTTTACCATTGCAGATGGAGTTTTATGGGGCACTTTAATTGGAATGAGCGCTTACTCAAACTGGCAGGAAGATAACTACAAAACTTATGCGGCTTCACTCGCTGATGTTGTTAATGATGGTAATAAAGATGAAGATTTTTACGCCAACATCGGAGATTACACCAGTGTTTACACTTACAATGAACAGAAAGCTTTGGAAAGAAATTTTAACGAGATGTATGATGAAGAAGCAAATTTCTGGAAGTGGAATTCTACCGAAGAACGTAGAACATACAGAGATATGTGGAATTCAAGTGAAACGGCAAGTAATAATATTCGTTTTGTAGTTGGCGGTTTGATTCTTAACAGAGTAATTAGTGCAATAAATGCTGCAAGATTAGTCTCATCATACAACAGCAGATTAGAAGAAGAAGTTAGTTGGAATTTTTCGTTTGGATTTATGAATCAGCCGAATTTACCGACAAGCCTATCATTGAACGTGCAAAAATCATTTTAGCAGAATCATCTTTTTGGTTTTGCTAAAACCGGCTGTTTCAAGTTTATAAAAATAAATTCCACTCGGTAATCCTACTGCATTAAATATTACTTCATAGTCACCTGGAAATTTATCTTCTTTCACAAGCGTGGTGATTTCATTTCCAGCAATATCAAATATCCTTAAGCTCACAAATTGAGATTGCTTCATCCCGATTCTTTCGGGATTCGCAATGACATCTGAGATTGAATATTTAATATTCGTAGAGGGGTTAAATGGATTTGGATAATTCTGATACAATACAAAATCAATCGGTTGACTGGATTTCTCATCTGCATCAGTGACTGAAAGAATCTTGACTGGAAACTTCGATCCAAAATTCCATCTATCTCTGAAATCAGGAATTGAATCCCACACAAGACTTAATCCACAGGAATATATCGTATCCCATTCAGGAGATGAATTAAGAGCTTTATATCCAAACTCCCAGTAGATTGTATCTTGTGTAGTCGGGAAAGGAAGTGAGAAAGCCTGAGTAAGTTCGTTCAATGTCATCGGATGCTGAGTAGAAAAAGTATCTACCAGAACCATTTCCCCGATTCTTCCTGCCACATTGTAGCCGCCGGCTTCAGCCGGACCGCCAGCCATGAACATTTTGTAGTAGCCGGTTTGTCCAACATATAATGATTCAGGACCTTCCACCCAAACATTGACAAGAGTATCTCTCTCAACAGTATGACAGGTGCAGCCCACGCCATTGAGCTCCGTACATCCTATCAAGGTTATTTCTTCAATATTTGCTATAACAGCAGCTGATACAAATATCAGGAATATAAATGCTAAAACGTAGTTTATTTTCATCCTTGAGGTTTTTTATTTGGCGGCAAAGATATGAAAAAATGGTAAATAAAAGCGATTCAGTTTTTACTGAGCCGCTAAATAATTATTTAAGAAGGATCATCTTTTTAGTAGAGAAAAAGTTGCTTGAGGAAAGTGAATAGAAATAGATTCCGCTTGATAAATCCTCAGCCGCGAATTCAACCTCATAGCTCCCCGCAGGTTTTTCTTCGTTAACAAGTGTTGCGATTTCGTTGCCGAGAATGTCGTAGACTTTTATTGTAACGAAACTTTGCACGGGAATTTCATACCTGATTATTGTTGATGGGTTGAAGGGGTTGGGATAGTTTTGAAAAAGTAAATAATTCTCCGGTACTTTTATTAACGTTCCTGAGTGTTCTTCAACATCTGTAATAAAACCACCGTTAATCGTTTTCAATATTGTTCCGTTTGCTCCCACAACATAACCAATACTTGTATCGATGAAACAGACACCATTCAAATTTGAAGTTGTTCTTGTTACCTGTTGCATCCAATTTTCTCCACCATCGGTCGTTCTAATTAACTTGCCATTGCTGCCTGTTACGACGACATTATTTTCATCAATACAATCAATGTCTGGATACGAAATTGAAAAAGCCCCGGATATATTCTGCCAGTTTTGACCACCATCTAATGTTTTTAAGATTGTACTCATTCCACCTATAGCATATCCTATATTTTCATCGTAAAAATCTATCCCCAAAAGTGTTTTGTCTGTTCCACTCAACTGGTTAGACCAATTCTGTCCGCCATCCGTTGTTTTTAAGATTACACCAATATCTCCAGCAACATACCCGAGATTTGCATTTAAAAATGAAAGGTCAGTCAAAGCCGTAAAGACTCCGTTAGCTAAATCAAACCAAGTCAGCCCTCCATCTGTCGTTTTAAAAATGTAACCAACGTTACCTTGCAGAACTATGTGTTTATATCCAACTATATACGCAATTTCATCATTTATAATTTGAATGTTGTAAAGGTAAATACTGCTATCTATAATTTGACTATTCCAATTCTGCCCACCATCTGAAGTTATTGCAACGATACCTTGAGGTCCGACCGCAATTCCATAATAGGTATTTACAAAATCAACAGCTTTCAATCTTTTTGAAATCCCGCTTGATTGTGCTGACCAGTTTACACCACCATCTGTGGTGTTTAATATTTTACCTGAATCGCCGACTACAATCCCAAATTGTTCATCAACAAAAGTTATCCCGTTAAAACTATAAATGAATCCACTCGATTTGCTTATCCAATTTTCACCTCCATCAGAAGTTCGTAGAATCGCTCCATAGCGACCAACGATCGTCCCGGAATTTTGATTAGAGAAAGATATATCATAATAGCCATTACCTGTTTGGCGGAATTTCTCAGACCAGTTTTGACCAGCGTCAGTTGTTTTTAAAATTACTACCTGATTTACATAGTAATTATAGCCAGTAACTATGCCTGTATCTAGACTTGTAAAAAAGATACCGTTAATATGGTAATAATCCATAATTAATGGATTAGACCAACTAATTCCCCCATCAGTGGTCCTCATTATAAAACCATAATCGACCCAAAGAGAATCATTATAACCCCAGCCAAGAATCGTAGCGTGATTTACATCAGTTAGAAATACTTCGGTAAGAGCTGCCAACGGATCTGATAATTCAATCTGAATATTAAACCAATTAACCCCACCATCTGTGGTCTTGTAATTGTCTCCTCCAACTATAATTCCATTTAATGGATCCGAAAATGAAATATCATAAAGATCAGCTTGAGTATTAAGATTTTGACTGATCCAGTTCTGTCCAGCATCAGTCGTTCGAAGAACAATACCATACAATCCAAGTATTGCTCCATTGTTATTATCTGTAAACTTAACTTTCATCAAGTTAAACGTAGTCCCGCTAATTTGTTCGATCCAACTTTGACCGCCATCAATTGTTTTAAGGATTGTACCATAATTACCTACTGCTAGTCCATTATTAGCATCTATAAAATCAATCCCATTTATTGTTCTGTTAGTTGGAAATGATATGTATGACCAGGTATCACCACCGTCAATCGTTTTCATATAAGTATTATTATTGCCTAATACGTATCCAATATTTTCGTTAACAAAACATACTTCTTTCAAATCGTTACCTTGAGGAAGTGGATTTAGCCAGAACCAACCTTCTTCCTGTGAGTAAACAGTTTGGATAAAGATAAAAATTGATAGCGTTAGAAAATTTAATGTCTTCATCACTAACCTCTCTTTTATTTAACTAATATCATTTTTTTAGTTTGAATTAAATTACCTGCCTGTAATTTGTAGAAATACACTCCACTCGGCAGACTATAAGCATTTCCGCCGAAGGCGGATCCGCCTCTGGCGGAGAATTCAACCTCATAACTTCCTGCTGGCTTTTCTTCGTTAACAAGAGTAGCGATTTCGTTGCCGAGTACATCGTACACTTTAAGCGATACCATTTGTAGAGACGAGGCATGCCTCGTCTCTACGCTTGGGATAACATATTTGATCTTAGTGCTTGGATTAAACGGATTAGGGTAATTCTGCTCTAATGAAAATTCGAGAGGTGAACTGATTTGTACTTCAACTATATTTGAATAATTGAATGAACCATCAAAATCAATTTGCTTCAATCTGTATTGATAATTTCCAGAACTTACATTTTCATCTATGAATGAATATATCCTTGGCTCCGTTGTAGTTCCGGAACCTTGCACGAATCCAATAATCTCCCAACCTCTCCCGGCTTTGCCACCCTCTCCTTGGTAAGGAGAGGGACGGGGTGAGGTCCTTTCAATCTCAAAACCACTATTATTTGTCTCAGTAGCAGTCTGCCAGTTCAGTTTAACTTCATTATTAAAAACTTCAGCAGAAAATGAAATCAACTCAACAGGAATAAATTCCGGAATGAGCTCTACATTAAGTATTGTTGTCTGAAAATTATTTACGACAACATTGTTAATTGTTTTGGGGTAATGTCCTTCAGCCGTAAATTTAAATGAATATACTCCCGGTGCCAGCATCCGATGATAATTTCCGTTAGCAGAATCTGTTCTTATTTCAGAATGAAGTGTATCGTGGTTCAGCACTGTGATAATTGCATTCAATGGATGATTTAATGTATCGGTAACTATTCCTCTCACACCATAAAAAATACTTTCAATGTAATTCAGGAATGATCGCCTATTGTATTCCCAGTGTGCCGGAAGTTGCGATGGCGGAAGTAGTTTTGTATCAGAAATTTCAATTGTCACTTCCCTGCTTTTCATATACCAATTCATATAATCCTGTCTTCCGTGATTGATCACATACCACGCACCGCCATTTGTAATTCCGTCATCATATCCATTCATATAGTTTGAAGGTGCGTAAGCCTGACACGTATCAGCATAAAGATGAGAAATGAATTGATACCAGTTGTCATCAGCGTGAGATACATAGTCAGGATAACCGCTTGTCCAGGTATCCCACGGATAATTTACGACTTCTGTCCCTCCATGAAAGTTAGCGCAAAGCACAAAATTATTTTGCTCAGCTAGATTTCTGAAGACTGCTGTTTCCTGCTGCTGATTCGGGTGAACACCATATATCGGATCAGGAAAATTTCTGTTAAGATCATAACCGTTTGCATTATATCTTGTTGCACCATTAACAGTATTGTTACCTCCGTGATATGTTCCATCAGGATTGGCATTTGGATTTATCCAAATCTCAGCATTGTTCACCATATTCATAATCCGAGGGTTCGTTCCGTAGGATGTTAGAAGAGAATCAATCAATCGAAGCATTAAAACATATCCTGTAGTTTCATCCCCGTGAATGGATGAAGTGTAAAGAAACTGCGGCTCGGCTTCACGGACGTTTACATTATCTGAAATTTTAACTAATAGAATTTTCCTTCCCTGGACAGTAATTCCTGCATCAATCAATTTGCAGATTGATGGATAGTTTGCAGAATACATATTCATCATACTTACATAAGCATCATAAGTTGGATATACATTCCAGTCGGTAATTTCATTTATTTCATCACTCATTTCAGGAATGATTAATTCTCCGGGCTTTGGCAAAATCGCATGATCAATGTTATATGAAAGAAATGCATTGTATTCATTTTCATTTGCATAAGCGTAAACAGACGTACCTTCTACGTTATCAATCGAAATTACATTTGTTAGTTCTTTAATTAAATCTCTTGACGAAATTTCGAAAGAAAAATATACTTCAATGTTTTTTTGAAAGTAATCAGATGAAAGTTGTTGTGCAATGAGGTTCGCTGGCAAAAATGTGCTTAATAAAATAAGTAGATTAGCAAAGATTTTCATAAATATTCCCCGATTAATTTTTAAATATCTTCATTCCAAACATAAAGATTATTTTCTATCATTCCCCCACAAAAAAAGGGAGCCGAAGCTCCCTGAATTTTAATCAACTTTAAGAAATATGATTATTTTGTAAGCATCAGTTTCTTTGTTGAAGTCAAATCTCCGCTTGTCAGCTGATAATAATAAACTCCGCTAGCAAGGTTTGATCCATCGAATACTACATCAAATGTTCCTGCCTGCTTGTATTCATTTACCAATGTGCTTACTTCTGTTCCAAGAATATCATACACCTTCAATGTTACATTTCCATCTGCCGGGATTGAATACTTGATGTTAGTGGATGGATTGAACGGATTAGGATAGTTCTGTCCAAGATAGAATACTGATGGTTGATCAATCTCTATTTCAACTTCATCAGAGTAAGCAAATGAACCATCAAAATCCATTTGTTTCAATCTGTATGTATAATTTCCTGAAAGAAGATCTTTATCTCTGAAGAGATAATTCTGAACTTCAGTAGTTGTTCCTTTTCCTTCGACAAAACCAACTCGTTCAAATTCTCCGGTATTCTTTCTCTGAATTTCAAATCCCTGGTTGTTCACTTCTGTTGCTGTGTTCCAGGTAAGGATAACATCATTCTTTTCAGTTGATCCTGTGAATGAAGTCAATTCAACAGGAACAATTACGTCGAGAGTAATTGTTCTGCGATGCACTGGTGGTGCACCACCCGGACCTGTGCCCTGAACGGTAATTGTGTATGTGCCAAGTGTGACATTCCCGGTTGTCTGAATAGTTAATGGAATATTACCAGGAAATGAACTGATTGTATTGCCGCTTAGAAAAGCCAAATCAATACTTCCATTTGGAGGATTCGGGCTTACAGTTGCTGTAAATACGGCATCTTTGTCATATAATTTTATATCAGGAACACTTACAAGTACATTTTCTTGTCCGCCTGAATTTGGAATAATTACTGAATTTGTTGATAAGGTCATTGCAAAATCAGGGAAGTATCCAACATAGCTGCCAAAGTTTCCTGCTCTAAAATCAGTCCACATTGCTAATGCCTGATCGTTGTGGGAAATAATAGCATCATAGTCACCCTGATAGCGAGGAGTACCTCCGCCACCACAAGTAGAACAATTGATTCTCATTTTTTGATTGGACATTCTTTGGTTTGCAGCCCAGGTAACACCGCCATTATCTGAATAGCTGGCATAAATGTACGCACTATCGCTTGTCGGTGTGTCACGTGTATCCATCCATTTTACAAATAATCTACCTGTTTGCGTATCAGACCAAATAGAAGGGTGCCATTGATTATTTGCTGTGCTTGGTAAATCATCATTAACAGTAACAGGGCTTGACCATGTTACACCCTGATCTGTAGAATAACGGCAAAAGATGTCTGGTTTATTTCCATTTCCTGATGGACTATTTGAAGCATACACGAGATATAATCTTCCGCGGTATGTACTACTACTCTGATCGGCAGTAATAAATGGATAGGGTCTGGTTCGCATATTCTGTACTGAATTTCTTCCACCAACTTCAGTTCCAACATAATTTGAAAAATTTTGCGCTGATTTTAATGTGAAGTTTAGTCCACCATTAGTTGAGGCATAAAATGTATATGTGGAAGCAAACGCACTTCCGGAGTTCGTAACAACATAAACAACACCACCATCTGTTGCACCATTCGGACCAATACATACCATCATACCGGGTAAAGATTGAGTACCAAATGAAGTGGTTGTTGTCCAACTAGTGCCTTGATTTGTTGATCTTGCAAAATTGCCTGGAGTCATTCCGGTATAAACATAACCTGAGTAAGGTCCGGTTGTTTGATCGGCAACCATCCAGTTTTTATCATTTCCTGATACTGCAGTCACAGAAGCAGACCAGGTTGCACCATTATCAGTTGAGCGAATTACTTTGCAACCTGTAACACTACCAAACATAGATTCGTAATATAAATTTCCTGCACCATCATAGGCCGTGATCGGATCACCATTAGGCGAAACACCAAAATTAGGCGCAGAAGAAGTCCAGTTATGTCCATCATAAGTTCGCCATGCACCATTAATATTATAAGCACCGAAATATTGTAACGGATTTAGAGGATTTTGAATCACGTGTGGTTCTGCAAAATCAACACCAAGGTTGAAATCATCAAAACCGTTAATGGTTATTACATCGAGTTCAGAATCTGAGTGATAATTAGCTGGAACCCACGAGCTTGGGACTGCATCTACAAGCGGATTATCTCCCTGTGCAAATATGCTTCCTGACAGCAATAAGAATGTAAAAAGCATTAACAGGGACAAAGAAAGAATTGGTTTTAGTAGTTTGTTTTCCACTAAACCTCCTGAATTTATTGATGAATGAATGTGTATTGAGTTAAAATTATTTTGTTGGAGTGAATTCAAATTTAGAATTTTCCCCGATTTCATTACGCGAAAAAGAGTAATAAAGTAAATCAGAAGAGTAATTGTTTTAATTGATTTTAATCTGTTAAAATTTTCAGTAAAAATAAATCATTTTCGTTTATAATCAAAAAGTTTTTAAGAATAAGTTATAATACGCACTGATTTCATTTAATTCCGAACAATCTCTTAAACTCTACAGT
>JACZKK010000073.1 GCA_014860115.1 Ignavibacteriaceae bacterium | reverse complement strand
ACAATATGATGAAGACTTCGTCTCGAAAAATAGAAATGTAATTTTGAGGTACTTAAAAGAGGGTGTATTTCAAATACAAGAAACTCTTATAGAGGAACCAGACGAATATGAAATTATTAAGCAACAAAAGGAATCCGAATTACGTAAATTAATTTTAAAAGGTGAAAGTGAAAGACTAGAATTTAAGTCAACACTACGGGTATGTCTAAATAAAAAATATCCACCAAAATTCATTGAGCATCAATCATTCAAAGCCATTGCAGCTTTTTTAAATAGTGGAGGTGGAGATTTAATAATTGGAGTTGGAGATGATAAAAATATCATTGGTTTGAAAAAAGATTTTGCGACTTTCAGTGCAGAGAATAAAATAGATGAGTTTAGAAAACACTTTGATAATTTAATAGAACGATTTCTTGGAAATCAATTTTCAAACTATATTGAATTAGATTTTATCGAAATTGATGACGATATGGTATGCAAAGTTAACATTAAAGGAAAAACTAAAGAACCTGTCTTTCTAAAATATGAAGATAAAGATGAGTTTTGGATTAGAAGGACTGGTTCAAATAAGCAACTAGGCATAAAGGAAGCTACTATTTATATCAAGGATAATTGGTAGATGTATATTTTATAACAATGAAACTTAAAAGATCTAAAACCCTCTCCACCTTTCGATGAAGAGGGTTAATGATAAGAAAATTAAATTACTGAATCTTAACTCTCACACCTTCAGAATGACTTGCAAACTCCGGTGCATACATACATTGAATTGTTGTAATGCCGTTTGAGAAATCTCCTTTGTGAGTTACTCTCAATGGATACTCAAACACATATGTTCCTTTTCTCAGGTAATCCATAAAGAAATTTGTTGCAGCATCACGAGTATTTTCGTAATACCACAAACCATCCTGGTATTTGTGAGTTGAGAGAACATTTATCGGTTCAAATCCTGCTGCACGCATATCTTTCATATGAACGAATTCCATATCGCGGTCAACGCGGATTTCAATTCTTACTTTTACCAAGTCTCCCGGTTTTAGTTTTGTGTTCTCATCAACAGGAGTAATTTTCTTTCCCGTTGGAGAATCTAATTCCAGGAACAGCTTCTTATTGATCTTCAACGGAGTTTCTGCCGGAGTAATTTTATCAAGCTGTTCATAATACTGCCAGTAAAGCGAACCCCACGCAACAACATTATTATTGTTGGTTACAGTAACTTCTCCCATTTCCGGTTTTATCTCTTCACCTTTCCACGATGTTTTAAAATATCCAGTTCCGGCTTCAATATGTATCTCCGGGTTGTTGAGAAGATCAAGCATCTGTCCGCCAATTTTTATATCTGGCATTTTTGTATCAGCAAGCCAATCGCTTCCTCTCAGCAGAAGTGCGTAGCAGGCTTCTGCAGTTGCTTTGGTTGTTTTCCAATCCTGAACCTGCTTTTGTTTCAGCAGCCAGATTTTCATCTCATCAACAGACTTCTGATCTTTTGTAATTTCATCAACAGCTTCAATCAGCAATGCCTGAGTTTCAATCGGAGCCTGGTACCACCACCATCCCCATTCTTCTTTAAAGTACATTCCCATTTCATCATTGAATACTGCGTTCTCAATTATCGATTTGATAATAGCTTTTGCAGTCTTCGCATCATACATTCTGTAAAGAGCAAGCGCGATCATTCCCTGCATATACTTGTTGTTGCTCAGCCAATATTTTTGTGCTTGACCTTTCCAGTAATCAAAAGCTTCTTTGTATTTATCATCAACAGGAATATCGAGATAGTAACTTCTTCCGTAAAGATATTGTGCCTGGGTGTAACCTATATTCTTCTGATTCAAAATTCCATGCTTCTTAATCCATTCATAATCTTCATACATTCTTATATCAGTGTAGACGACAGCCTTCCTCAACATTTCCCAGGTTGTTGCATTTTCGCGAATATCTTTTATTCCAAGTCGTTCAAGATGTCCCATTCCAACAACTATATACTGAGTGATGAAACGGTTTTCAGGAAGTCCCGGGAACCACGGCCAGCCGCCATTTGAATATTGCATCTCCTGCATTTTGCGTTCTGCACGTTCAAGTTCACCAGCCATCTTTACAAGATCAAACAATAGCCCAACTCGTCTTTTTCTTTCACTTTCATCCTGTGCATCGAGAACCCAGGGAGTTTCTTCAAGCAATGCATATTTCAATTCCTGGTTCTTTTCAAGATTTGAAAGAAGTGCATCTTTATCAACTTCTTTCCACGTGTCAAATACTTTTTTGATCTTCGGACTTGAATTTGCAATATGAGTCGCAATACTGTTTGCATAAAATCTGTTGAACACCTGTTCAATACATTCGTACGGATATTCCATCATATAAGGCAAAGCCTGAATTGCATACCATGCAGGATTTGCAGTGAACTCAAGTGTGAGATTATAATTCTGCAAAGTTGTGGAGTTATTTTCCATCAGCTTTTTGAGAATGAAAGTCTTTGTCTGGTTTCCTCTTACAGGAAGCGGAAGTGTTTCTGTTACAAGCATTCTGTTAACAAGAATCGGAAGAGCATTTTCTTCTCCATCAGAATGTTTTCCGGAAGTTGCAATCACCCTGTAAACTATTGCATCAGCTTTACCGAGAGGAACTTTCAGTCTCCAGCTTAAACCTTCGCTCATTCCTTTTTCTGCCGAAAATGATTTTACGTTATCAGTATTTTCAAAAAGTGCGTCAACAGGTTTCATTGTGAATGCATCAAACAACTGCAAAGTTGCAGAACCTGAAATTGAAGTATCCGAGAGATTGCTGACTTTTGCAGTGAAATAAATTTCATCGCCTTCTCTTAAAAATCTCGGAGGATTCGGCATTATCATCAGATCTTTTTGAGTTACAGTTTCGTTGTAAACTATTGAACTCTTCAGATCTTTCGTCAAAGCAAAGCCCATAAATTTCCATCTCGTCAATGCTTCAGGAACTGTGAAGGAAATTATTATTTCCCCTTTTTCATTCGTTCTTAATTCGGGATAGAAGAAAGCTGTCTCGTTCAGATTTTTTCTAACAGGCACTTCTTCAAATGAAGTCTGAGGGATTTGATCCTTATCACCATTCAGTTTCTTTCTGTCTTCAGTTTTCCCAAGTCTTGATGCAGTTTCACCACCTTCTTTTTCTTCCATCAAAACACCAGATTGTAGTGACAGTTCATCACTTACAGCTGATTTAGGCATCATATCATATCTACCATTACGATAACCATACCCATATCCGTAACCATAAAAATAAAATCCAAAGTTGTTGATGTACGGTAAATACATATATGGTCTGTTCACATATAAGTTCCATCCTTCATTGTAAAAATTCGAACTTATACTTTGGAAATTGTTATCAGTCGTCCAGTTATATCTTGAGTAGAAATATGGATGAACATTAAATCCCCAGTAGTTTGCAGCAAAAACATCGAGAGAAGCATCATACATCGAAGCAAGAAGTCCTGCTGCAACAGCATCACCATTTGGTCCGGAAATTTTCAGCTTCCATTCTTCGCTAGAACCGGGAAGCAGTTTGCTTCGGAAAGTTTCAAAAGAAATTTTTAGCTGCTTGTTTGACCATGGAACAGAAATGACTTTTGTAATTATATTCGGTTCATTATTTACGAT
>JACZKK010000072.1 GCA_014860115.1 Ignavibacteriaceae bacterium | reverse complement strand
AGCACCACCAACAGGAATGTTTGATATCAGGTACAGCAGTGGAAGGATAGCCGAAGACATAAACGGTTCAGTGAAGACGATAGATATGAGTGGAGTAACCTATCCATTGACAGTAAGAGTAGAAGGAATGGATATCAGGTTAATGGATGAGAGTGGAAAGAATGTAAATGTAAACCTGAAATCAGGCGAAGATGTAGTAATCGATAACTCAAACATCAATAAGTTGATGGTATCAGGAGAATTAGTTCCTGCACAGTATTCACTAGAGCAGAACTATCCGAACCCATTCAACCCAAGCACGGTGATAGAGTTCTCATTACCTGAAGATGTGGCAAATGTAAAACTATCGATCTACAACGCACTGGGAGAAAAGGTAGCAGAGTTAGTAAACACATCATTGACAGCTGGAAAGTACCAGTATCAATGGAATGCACAGAACGTAGCTACCGGAATATATATGTACGAGCTTCGAACTCATAATTATGCATCGGTTAAGAAAATGCTGCTAATGAAATAATATTAAGTTATTAATTTAATAAGGCGGTCTATGTTAGACCGCCGACTTATTAAATAAGTTTTATTATTCTTTTTAGTTTCTTATAAGGTGTTATTGAGTTTTAATTAATTAATATATAATAGATGACCATTAAAGAGACTTCCATATGTTTCTAGGCCATAATAGTATTTCATCTCAACAATATTCTCATTTAATTGGGGCAGTTCCCACATTACTAATCACTATCATTTTAAAATTCAAAAACATGGAGGAGATATGAAAGTGAGGCAGTTACTCATCTTACTTTTATTTTAGCTTTACAGGAGTCCTGTCATTTCTGTTAACTGTAAAGCATTTGATATTATAAAGATTAACATTTTTTCCAAATAACATTTTTAACCATAAAAAATTATGAGGGCATATATGAAAAAATTAATCATTCCATTTTTAATTCTTTATTGTTCTATATTGTCTGCTCAGGACTTTATGGAAGTAAGCCCAACTCTCACACCATCCAAGCACGATCCTTCACTCGAAGCAATCTGGGATGTCCAATTTAATTACGACGCAACTGCGGTAACCGGTGGCCCAGGTAATGCCGGAGCTGTTTATATTCCAACAATAAATAAGTTCTGGACGAGTAGATGGGCTACAGCGGTTGCTCATCAGTGGAACAGCGATGGTACATTGGACTTACAATTCACGTTACCATTTACTGGAACGCGAGGAATGTGTTTTGATGGTCAATATGTATATCATTCCATTAATACTACTACTGTTCAAAAAGTAGATCCCGTAACCAGAACTGTTGTTGGTACTGTTTCCGTTGTTGGTGCTCCAAATGGATTCAGATTCATAACATATAATCCTGATGGAAATTCAGGAGCGGGTTCAATAATTGGTGGAAACTGGACTTCACCAAATTTTAATTTTTATGAATTTAGTCTAACCGGTACTTTATTAAGAACCATAACAAATACTCAAACAGGAATATATGGACTTGCTTATGATAACTGGTCTGCTGGCGGTCCATATTTGTGGGTATGGACACAAGGTGCTGGTTATAATAATCCGCAATACATAAGGCAGATGGATTATACAACAGGAGTTTATACTGGCGTGCAGCATGATGTAAAAACAGATGTTGGAATTGGTCAGGATAGTTGCTTAGCTGGTGGATTATTTATAACCGATGATCTGATAAGTGGTAAAGTTGTGCTTGGTGGAATGCTTCAAGGAACGCCAAATAGACTTTTTGGTTACGAATTAACTACAACCGGTACAATTGGACCAGGGCCTGCGACAAATCCAAATCCGGCTATTGGTGCAACCGGTGTGACTGCACCAAATCTGACTTTAAGCTGGACAAACCCTGCTGGTGCAACATCTAATGCAGTTTATTTTGGAACCGATCCTGGAAGTCTATCACTTGTTCATTCAGGTTCTCTTGTAAGTTCTGTGAACGTTACCAGCTTAACTTACTACACTCAATATTACTGGCGGGTAGATGAAATTGATGGAATAGGTACGACGGTAGGTGCTGTATGGAGCTTCACAACTCAATTTGATCCAGCCTTGGGTTCATGGTCTAGCGGTACTTTATATCCAACCACAACGTATTTAGGAAGTGGAGTTACTGCAGGTGGTTATCTGTTCAGCATTGGAGGTAATACTACCTCGACACTACTTACAGAATGCTATAAATATAATGTAGCGACAGATACGTGGACGACTATGGCATCCTTACCAGCAGGCAGACGTGTTCACGCAACTGCTGCAGTGGGCAATTTTGTCTATGCTATTGGTGGTTCAGACGCAGCGAGTGTTTATCAAACTACAGTGTATAAATATGACATCACATTAGATACATGGTCAACTGTTGCATCATTACCTGCGGCTACAGGTTGGGGAAAGGCAGTTGCTTATAATAACAAAATATATTTTGCAGGTGGTGTTCTAACCGGTTCTATTCTCACAAGTGCTGTATATGTGTATGATGTTGTAGCTGATACTTGGACACCCGCTACATCGATGCCAGGAAATAAATTTGGTGGTGGATTCTCAGTAACAGGTAACAAACTTGTTTATGTTGCTGGTGCTGATGACTTGGGTATATCCAACAGTGTTTACGTGGGTACAATTGATGGAACAGATCCTACATTAATTATCTGGGTAACAATGATGAATCCGTATCCGGGTATAGGTAAAGAGATCTACGCACTATCCAATGGAAACTTCTCAGAAACATTGGTGGGTAAAACACAACCTAATGGACTTACTGAAGCAATTCCTTACCCAGCGGGAACAATGTATAGGTTTGATGGTGCACCGTGGGGAACAGATGGAATAATAGTGGCAAATGGAAGTCCGACTTCGGCTTGGGTTCCGGCTAATCCGAATCCTTGTTATGTTTATAAGCCAGCAACTGATACCTGGACACAACAACCTAATGTACCAATCCCGGTTCTTGGTGCATCATTAGGTACTGTCAATAATGGCAGTGAATGGAAACTTATTGTTGCCTCAGGCTATACTGGTTCAGTTGGATCAAATGCGACGCAAATTTATACTGATAATCTTGGCGGAGCATCAACCTTCCAGTTAACAGTAAACATAGCTAACGGCTGGAATATGGTATCAATCCCTGGCTTGCATCCAACAGATCAAAATGTAAACACTTGGTGGGCATTCAGAGATCTAGGTGCCAACGTATTCAGATATGCTGGTGGCTATCAGTCAGTAACAGCAGCAGTACCTGGCACAGGCTACTGGATGAAACACTCTGGTGCAAGAACGTATAATACCGGCGATGAATGGCCGGCAGGAGGAATAAATGTAGTAGCACACGATCCGATCACAGCAGCCTCAGGCTGGAATCTGTTTGGCGGATATGAATTAGTAGTAACCGCAGCAAACGTAACCACAAATCCTCCTGGATTACAGAGTGGATCGATCTTCAAATGTGCAGGCGGTTATTCTGTAGCTACCACTCTTGATCCGGGTCTTGGCTACTGGATAAAGCTGAATGCAGCAGGCCAGATAATCATACCTGAGACGATGTCAAAAGGAGAAGCAACAGAATACTTTGCTGAAGATTGGGGAAGAATAGTACTTACAGATGCAACGGGAATAAATTATACGTTGT
>JACZKK010000071.1 GCA_014860115.1 Ignavibacteriaceae bacterium | reverse complement strand
CTCAAAGATTTACACGTCCTCCTGCAAGATACACTGAAGCAAGTCTGGTAAAAAAACTTGAAGAGCTTGGAATCGGAAGACCTTCAACATACGCTCAAACTATCAGTACAATTCAAAAACGAGGATACGTTCATAAAGAAGAACGCGAAGGTACTGAAAGAGAGTATGCTGTAATTACTCTGAATGAATCAAAGAAAATCAGCAAAGAAAAAAGAACTGAAATTACAGGCGCGGATAAAGGTAAATTATTTCCAAATGATGTAGCAATGCTTGTAAATGATTTTCTTCTAGTACACTTCCCACAAATTATGGATTACCAGTTCACTGCTCACATTGAAGATGAACTTGATGAAATTGCAAATGGTAAAATGGATTATCATGAAATGCTTGATGAGTTTTATCCTCCGTTCAAAGAAAAAGTAGAACACACAATTGAAACGTCCGAAAGAGTATCAGGAGAAAGAATTCTCGGAACGGACCCAGCTACAGGCAAACAGGTCTCGGTAAGAATGGCAAGGTTTGGACCTGTGGCAGCATTAAGCAATCCAAAAGATGAAAACGATAAACCCATTTATGCTGGCTTGAGAAAAACTCAAAAACTGGAAAACATAACTTTTGAAGAAGCATTGCATTTATTTAAGCTTCCGAGAGTTGTTGGTTTATACAACAATCAGGAAGTTGTAGCAGCAATTGGTCGGTTTGGACCTTATGTACGATATGATGGAAAATTTTATTCGATAAAAGACCAGTATGATCCTCACGACATTGAAATTGATGAGGCAATTGCTGCTATCGAAGCCAAAAAGAAATCCGACGCAGAGAAATTAATTAAATCCTTTGAGGAGAATCCTGAATTTCAAATACTTAATGGAAGATGGGGTCCATATATCAAAGCAGGAAAAGAAAATGTAAAAATACCCAAAGATCGGGATCCTGCTTCTCTAACTCTCGAAGAATGTATTCAGCTGGCAGAGGAGGCAAAAACAAAACCTAAACGAAGAGGAAGATTTAACAAAAGCAAAGCATGATCAATTGTATTCTATGACTTATTAGAAATGAGTATCTTTCTTGAGTAAACTTTTAAATCATATTAATTATATATGCTTTTAGCCTTTATTGAATGGAGCGTAAGCCCGGAAATTATTCATTTGGGTCCCATATCTGTCAGATGGTACGGATTTTTGTTTGCAATGGCTTTTGTTGCCGGATATTTTATTATGACATGGGTGTTTAAGAAGGAAGGCAGACCCAGAACCGACCTCGAGCAGCTTTCTGTTTATATGATCTTCGGAACCGTAATCGGTGCAAGATTAGGTCATTGTTTGTTTTACAATCCGGAATATTATCTATCTAACCCTATTGAAATATTCAAAGTGTGGGAAGGCGGATTAGCTAGTCATGGTGCTGCACTTGGTATTCTAACTGCACTTTACTTGTTTTCAAAAAAGAAAAAAAATTCTCCGATGCTCTGGACACTCGACAGGGTTGTTATAGTTGTAGCACTCGCTGGTACGTTTATAAGATTGGGAAATCTTTTCAACTCGGAAATTATTGGAAAACCTACAGATGTTTCCTGGGCTTTCATTTTTACTGCAGTGGATGACCTACCGAGACACCCTGCGCAGCTTTATGAATCAATAGCTTACTTTATAAT
>JACZKK010000070.1 GCA_014860115.1 Ignavibacteriaceae bacterium | reverse complement strand
AATATATCGAGGTTTTTTTATTTTAAATTGTGATTGAACTGATATGAGTTTGATTAACTCCAAATTGTCCCGAGACCTAAATTTATACCCTGTTAAATGTTTTATTTTGCATATATTTTTACCCTATTATTATAAGTATTTACTCACAATGCGGAATACTAGACTTTGAAAAAAAATATTTTTGTTTTGTTAGTCGCTCTTTCACAAATGATTTTAACAACTTCGATTAATGGGCAAGACTACTTTAAACCAAATATAGGTGATGCACTGCGTCTTTCCATCAGCGGTCAAATTTATGATGCTCGTACACTGAGTATGGGAAACTCAAACTCTGTTTTTAACGATACTTATACAGCAACTCTGTTAAATCCTGCAACATTAGGCTTAGCAAGAAAATTCACAATAAACACTTCAGTCGGAGCTAATCTCTACAATAATGAAGCTTTTTTTATAGATGATTCATTACTAAGTAAAAGAACTGAAACGGTATTGTATCAGTTAGGACTTGTAATTCCGCTGGTTAGTGACTCAGCTTCAAATAATTTTGCTATTTCTCTTGGATACAACAGGTCGAAAGATTTTAATAGAATTCTGAAGTTTAATGGTTTCAATTCAACAAATAGTTCGCTGATTCAGGACCTTACTTCAATCAATAATTACATTCCCCGTGACTTGTTATTAAGCTACCCGGAATTTGATCCCGGTAGTAATGAATATCTTGGTGACAGAACAATCTTTAACGGAAATCTTAACCAGGAAGGCTATGTGCTGGAAGAGGGCGGAATAAACCATTGGTCGTTTGGAATAGCAGGTGAACTTGCTCATAATATTTTCTTTGGTGCAAGTTTCAATTATAATGTTGGTAGTTATTTGCGTGATGGAGAGTTCACTGAATCTGATTCCAGAGATTCTTATGCAGATTCTATTAGAACAATTGGAAATAATCCTTTGACCGCAGGTTTTCAATCCTTTTATATAAACGATATCAAGGATTGGGTTTTTAATGGATATGATCTGAGAATAGGTGTGCTTTACAAATTCTTTGACTTCATTGGTATTGGAGGATCAGTCAAAACACCGTCAGTCATCTCAGTTGAAGAAAATCATTACTTCCGTGGAAATACTCAGTTCTCAACAAATTATTTTGCAGAGATAGACACTGTAATATCCAATGAATTTACAATTCAATCACCGTATGAATTTTCTGTTGCAGCAGATGTGAATTTGTGGATTTTAACAGGTACCGCTGAAATAACTTACATCGATTACACTCAAATGAAATTCTCCGGTGATCTGGAAGTACCGGAACAATCTGCTTTGAATAAAAAAATAATCGACACCTACACTCAAACTTTTAATGCAAAGATTGGTGCTGAATTCAGATTGCCCTGGACAGGGCTGAGTGCCCGCGCAGGTGCGATGTATATTCCATTTCCCGTTGCAGATTCTCCAACAGAATTTGACAGAAAATTTTTAACTGCTGGCCTTGGTATAAGATCGGGTGAAGGTGCAATGGAATTTAATGTAGCTTACGTTTATGGATGGTGGGATCATGTGGCTGAAGATTACGGAAACAGCATATCACCAGTCAGACAATCAATTATCAGTCAGAATATTCTTGCGAGTTTGTCTTTGAGATTTTAAGATAATTTCTAATTTATTTTATTGAGCCCCAATTTGGCAACTGCCGGATGGGGCTTTTTTAATTAATCGTTGCCAACCGGAAATAGTTATTTTGCAAATCTTTTACTAAGTTTCAAAAAAAAAATATGGAGGTATATAATGAAATCTCTCGCGAATTTCAGTTTATACATATTTTCTCTGTTTCTTCTTTCAAACCAAACTTACCCGCAAGTTTTTAATCTCGAAGATTATACCCAATTCCTTCAACAGCATCAGAATATGAGCACTGAAGAACTGCTGCAAATGCATGATGCAGGCTTCTTTACTGATCAGATCAACACAAATTACGAAGACGCGCTTTACTTCGATACGCTTGATGGATTTTACAACTTCACTGAATTTGAAAAATCTCTGTTTGAAGATCATGGATTTATGGTAAGTGAAAGATTGAAAAGAATCTCTTTCGGGCAATCACTTCTTGAAATATTTCATCGGGATTTTCCAGTCTTCGTTTCAACTGATGCGATACTTCACGCTTTTCACATTTCTTACGACAGAATATTAACGGATATGGAAGTTGGTCTGCTTGAAGACAGACTAATTGAACTTCTCTGGAATTTGAGAAATTCAATCGGTCAATTGCATAGCACTTATTCAGGTAATCCTGAAATGATTCCAATGCTTCAGGATGTTGATCTATACGTAACTATTCCTTTGCTTTTATTGGAAGAGAATGCCACACTTTACTATGCTGAGAATACAGTGATCAAAGATTCAATCCTTTCCTGGATCGCTGCTGAACAAGGAGGTGTTTCTTCAACAATCTTTTCATCAACCTGCAGAGTGATGGATTGGAGCCAATTTAAACCCAGAGGACATTACGTTTACAATCCATTAACTCAAATTGATCTTGAAGGTTATTTCAGAGCAATGATGTGGCTTGGAAGAATTGAATTGTATCTTATTGCTCCAGCTTCATATCCTGTTCAATGTCCGAACCAAACGTTTCAGGATATTCAGAGACAAGCTATTGATGCATTTCTGATAGATGAATTATTCGATATTGCAAATGCGACTCCAATCTATGAGGAAATGGAAAACATAATTAAATATTTTGTGGGCGAGTCTGATAATGTAAGATTGGATCATCTTGATTACTTAAAACAAGCAATCTCATTAAACAATCCAACTGAATTACTTGATAGTCTGAAGATGGTTGAATTTCAGGATACGCTCTCTAATCAAGCTTTTGCATACCAACTAATACTTTCCCAGATTTTATTTAGCAATCCGATGAGTCCTGATAGTATACGACCAGCATCAGCTTTTATGATGTTCGGACAAAGATTTGTAATTGATTCTTATGTTACCGGTACGGTAGTGTTCGACAGGATTATGTATATGGGAGAAAAAATTTGCAGGCTGTTCCCGTCAACGCTCGATGTTCTGTTTTCGCTAGGCAATAGCGCTTCTGCGCAATTGCTGATCGATGAGTTGGATGAATATCATTACTCAACAAATCTTGCCGCACTCAGATATTTGATTGACCATTACGATCCTGATTTTTGGGGAAGTTCTATTTACAACTACTGGCTCAATTCTATCAGAAAGCTAAATCCTCCTGAAGATAGAAGTGGTTTGCCGTCTTTTATGAAGACAGCAGCGTTCTGGCAGCAGAAGATGAACACACAATTAAATTCCTGGACAGAGTTAAGACACGATAATCTTCTATATGCAAAACAATCTTACACAGGAGGATCGGTTTGTTCATACCCATATAGTTTTGTCGAGCCATTCCCGGAGTTTTATGCAACACTTAACGAATATTCCACTGAAGCGCTCAACTATTTCACAAGTCTTAATTTTCCTGATCCAGGAATCAAAAACAAAATAATTTATTACTTTCAAAGATGTAAAGGAATAACAGATACGCTTCAAACAATTTGCGAAAAGGAACTCGCAGGAATATCATTCAATAGCAGTGAACAAGCATTTTTAGCAGGAATGATTTACGAAACCGGACAAAGTGGAGTTTCCTTGGATGGCTGGTACCCAAATCTATTTTATGATGATATTTTCCGCGGAGAGTGGGGATATGAAGGTTTAATGGAAAGTGATCATATTGTTGCAGACATTCACACTACACCAACTTATTGCGGTGGTGGTTATCTTGGAGCGATTTCGCACGTAGGTACTGGTAACGTAAATCTTGGAGTTTTTATTACTGAAAATCATCTTGGAGAATCTACTGCGTTTGTTGGACCTGTAATGAGCTATTATGAATACAGAACTACAAACTTTTTGAGACTCACAGATGAAGAATGGGCTTCAACTTATCTGCAAGCTGCTTTAAGACCGGAGTGGGTGAACATTTATCTTGCCGACAGCTTAGGTGAAACAAGAGGGAGCGGACCTAAGTTAATAACCTCTGTTGAGCAAGATAAAAACCCTGTAATTCCTGAGTCGCAAATTTTGCTGAACAACTATCCGAATCCATTTAATCCATATACGATTATTTCTTTTTCAATTCCTTATGATTTAACAAACTCATTTGTTGAATTGAAGATCTATGATATCAATGGCAGTCTTGTTAAAACCCTGGTGAGTGAAAACCTTCCTGCAGGAAATTATTTAACCAGGTGGGAAGGGGATAATGCAAGCGGAAATAAAGTAAGCAGCGGTGTATATATTTATTCAATCCGTGTTGGTGACAGGGCAGTTAATAAGAAGATGACCTTATTGAAATAAAAGTTGAACCCCTCCTTCATCCTCCCCTTTAACAAAGGGAAGGAGCGAGGTGGGGTTTTTTAATTAACAATTTATCGATCCATAACTAGGAGGATGAAATGTTGAGTCTTACAGCTTGTCCCGATAATTCGGGAAAATCCCGCTTTACGGGAAAAACTTTAAAACACATCTTGTTTTTCTTTTTGCTTTTAACACAAATTTGTTTTGCACAGTGGTATCAGCAGAACAGCGGTACAACAAAAAATCTTAATGCCGTTCATTTTGTAGATGCTAATAATGGTTGTGCTGTTGGCGATAGTGGAACCATTATTCATACGACAAATGCAGGTGTATCTTGGGAAACACAAACAAGTGGTACGACAAATGGATTATCAGACATTCAATTTATTGATGCGAATACCGGTTGGGCTGTCGGTTCTTCAGGCATAATTCTTAAAACCACGAATGGTGGAGCAGAATGGGTTCTTCAAGCAATTGGAGATTCCTTGATTCTAAATGCTATTTGTTTTATTAATGATAGCATAGGTTGGGTTGTTGGTTGGAGCCATAATGGTTCAATCGGATATATACCAATAATATTAAAAACTGCCAACGGAGGAATTAATTGGATATTTCAATTAGCTCCGTCGGGGTGGCCGATTAATGATGTCTATTTTATCGATGCTAATATCGGATTTATTGCTGGAGGAATGGAATGCGGTGACGGAGGTGATGGTGTAATTCTAAAAACAACAAATGGTGGAGATATCTGGGTTGAACAAACAGCTCAATCAAGCATTTGCTGGTATGGAATATCCTTCTCAGATGAACAAAATGGAATTATAGTTGGTAATAGGAGAGCTGCATTAGCTGGTGCAGGAATTATTTTCAGAACCACAGATGGCGGAATAAATTGGTTATTAGCTTTTGAAGAACCGATGGCTGGGGCAAATGACATTGCTATCAATAGCGTAACTTTCCTAGATTTTAGTCACGCTTGGGCTGTTGAAGGTCCTCCGTCTTATTACCCTGCACCAGGTAAAATTTTATTTAGTAGTGATGCTGGTATAAACTGGTTTAGTCAAGGTGAATTTCAAAATTCACTACAAAGTGTATGTTTTAGTAATTCATCAACGGGTTGGGTAGTTGGTCAAAGTGGTATAATTCTTCAAACAACCAACGGCGGTGTAACTTTCACAGACAACGAACTACCTAAACCAACAGATTTTATTCTAGAACAAAACTACCCAAATCCATTCAATCCTTCAACAACAATCAAATTTCAAATACCAGAACAAAGTTTTGTTACAATTAAAGTTTATGATGTTTTGGGTAATGAAATTGCTACACTTGTTAATGAATACAAACCAGCCGGCACGTACGAAGTAGAATTTAACACATCATCCATCAACCATATTCCATCTTCCGGAATTTATTTCTATCAACTAAAGGCAGGAAGC
>JACZKK010000002.1 GCA_014860115.1 Ignavibacteriaceae bacterium | reverse complement strand
CAGTAGGTAGATATGAAGTATCGTTTTGGTGAATTATTATAAAAAAATATTCCTGTCCCAATTGACTTAATCTTATTCTTGGATCTTTTAACCATTAGATCAACAGTTATTGAAAGACCAGTTACATTTAAATCATCATCTCCATACCACCAACTTAGGTATGGAGCAGCTCTAAAATTTTTACCAATTCTATTAGCAATTACTTTTTCTTGTCGTGTGAGTTCAATTATATCTTCCAAAACTGATATCAAATTTAGACCTGTATCAAAAATATTCTTATTTGAAAGAGCCGTATGTGGTTTGTCACTCATCTTAATCTTATTCAAAACAATTGCTAAGTCTCTTAGTTCCATAGCTGAAATTTTATTTACTCTTGCCATCCTCATTAACTCCAAATGTTTAACAAAATTAGAAATAATAGACTTATCATCTCTTTTTAGCTTCGGTTTGTCCAGTAAATTTCTCAAAACCAAATAAAACTCTGACCAATGATATATCTTCCAAGGATATATTTGATCAAAACTCTGAAAATAATATTTAACCAGAGCTATTTTTTTGGTTCTGGCTAATTCTTTAATCTTATAATATTTTTTTAATTGTGATATTCCAAGGGGAGAATCAACTTTATTTTCGATAATGATAAAGGGACTTCTTTTTCTGTAAATTATAATATCAATTCTGGAATCCTCATTTAGTGAACCGTAATTAATTTGAGTTTTGGAGTAGAGCTCACCAGTTCTTACAGGTTTTATATCAATTGTTTTTAGAAAAGACTGTCTGAATAAATTGGATTCATTAAAAGAAGCGGAAAATATTTGGGAAAGTCTATCTTCGTTATAGTTTGAGTAGTTACCTTGCAGGATTTCTTCTAAATATCCCATTTTATATAAGCTTGTATGATATTTGAATAAAGACCCTTACAAAATTACTTGATTTGCCATAAACAATTACAGCTCTACATTAAATATTTTGTGTGAGCTATTTCCCTTTTCATTCATTCCCTCACAGTAATTTTTCGCAAATTTATTAACAGAAAACTTGTTCAATCTGCCTTTTAAATTCCGGTATCCCTCCATATGATGGATGTCTGACTTTAATCACATCAATGTCAGCTTTCTTCAAACTTTCGAATGCCTCATTACCCAATGCAATAATTTTCTTGAATTTTATTTTTGCTAATAATTCTTTTAAAACTACTCTCCCTTCATTCAATTCTGTTTCAGTTGGAGTTCTATTAGACAAGATTCCTATTTTATCGTTGTAAGGATGCCAGGGGAAAGCATTCCAAAATACAATATTTCGTGGATCCATTTTTAATTTTAGAATATGCTCCCAGACAGCAGTAGCACTTGGTTCACTGAAACCATCCCTTTTCAAATCTACCTTACTTGTCCTTTCCAACTTTGACTTACTAATAAGATCTGGAAAAATTCCCTTAATTATTTTCCCACCCAGTATTAATCTTTCGGAAGTCAATGGAATACCAGTGAAGTGACCACCTTGATAGCCTAAAGCTTCAGCAACGAATAGATATTCTGCCTCTAATCGTTCAATTAAATAACACTTTAAATTATTTAACCTCTTTGATGGACACAGTGCATTCATATCATTCTCGTTGTCTACGTCAAACCAGGGATTAAATACAGAATCAGTTTTATTTCTTCTTAAACTATTATAAAATGATTCCATTTTCAAAGTTCACAATGTTTATTAAGTATTCTGATCTGCACCCTTAAAAGTGGACACAAAACTTAACTAATTATTTTAGAACTATATACTTCATCCGGGGTTCTATATTTTAAGGATGAATGTAATCTCTTTTTATTGTAATAGATTTCAATGTATTCAAATATTGCGATTCTTGTCTTATATCTTGTTTCTAATTTACCCGAAAGCAGCAATTCATTCTTTAACGTGTGAAAGAACGATTCCATAGGTGCATTATCATAACAATTACCTCTGCCACTCATTGATTGAGTTATTCCTAAATCATTTAACTGTCGCCTGAATTCATCTGCTGTGAACTGAACACCTCGATCAGAATGGAAAATAGTATTGGCAGTTATTTGATAGTCCTCAATTGCTTTTCTTAATGCTTCAATGACCAACTCTTTACCCAAATATTCTCGTAATGCCCACCCCAGTATCCTTCTGCTATATAAATCCATTACAACCGCCAGATACAGCCAGCCTTCCGTTGTTTTTATGTATGTTATATCAGATAACCATATCTGATCTTTTCTCTGAGCCTCAAAATTCTGTTCCAGGATATTCTGGCTAACTTCTCTTTTATGATCTGATTTTGTTGTCCTTTTATATCTTCTTGGACAAACTGCCTTTAATCCCAGCTTCTTCATTATTCTCTGGACCCGCTTACCATTTATTACTATTCCTGCTCTTCTGATCTCTGCTGTTATCCGGCGGTATCCATATCGCCCTTGATGTTCCCAATAAATAATCTTTACAAGATCGCTCAAGGCTTTCTGCTCCGGATCTTCTTTTTTGTTTACCCACTTATAATATCCACTCTTTGAAACCCCAAGAACCTGGCACATCTTCACTATTCGAAATTCCTTTCTATATTCTTCTATGAACCTATACCTGGCTTTGTGGGTTGAGTGAAGATAGCCATTGCTTTTTTTAGTATGTCTCGCTCCTCTTCTACTTCTCTGAGACGTTTGATCAGTTTCTTTACTTCTGCTGTGTCTTCTTCTTTGCTAACATTATTATAGTTGCTTTTTCCATATCTCCTTCGCCAACTATAAAGTAGATCGATACCCAATCCCATATCACTGGCCAATTCTTTTATTGGGATTTCTTTCTCCTCTAACATTCTGATGACATCTTGTTTATAATCATCAGTAAATTTCCTTCTTCTTCTTTTTTCCATATGAACACCTCTTTTGTTGTTACTAATTTAATAACTTTTTGGTGTCCTCTCTATGGGGTGCAGTTTACTAGATTTAAACCAATTTAATCTTACAAATGGATAATTTTACATTTTAATTATCTAATATCTATTACTTGGGTTATAATTATTATTCCAAAAATAAATTAGTGCAAATTCCTTTAAGTGGATGATTTCTTCAAATGTTTAGCCAAATAAAAATAGAATTACAATATGTAACTACGGTTTTACTAGATTATTCCTATACCAATGAAGGTTTATGGGGTTTTTGTGTTATTAATTTTTGTTGACTACGTCAAAAACTAATGCACTGGTTCTCAAGTGCTTTATAAAAAAAAGTTAAAGCGATTAAGATAAGCCTCTTAATCAGCAGGTCATTTATCACTCAAGAATCCTAAGTCCAATTTTCCAACAGTTAAAATTATTTCTTCAGAAGTATTTGCTTAATATTAATTAGACTTTTCTTCTATGATTTTACAAAAACCCGGTAGATTATTTAATGAAAACATCAGTATGAAGTAAATTTTACTGACATAGTATTTGACATAGTACACCGCAAAAAGGTGGGGTCAAATGGGGTCAATTTCAGTCGGATGAAAATTTGGACAAAAAAATAGGTGCGAATTCTTTCGATTTTCGCACCTTTTGAGCTGGTGAACGGATTCGAACCGCCGACCGGCTGATTACAAATCATAAGGAATCATCATTTCCGCCCTGTAATCAAAGCTTTTTTCGCTAGTCGGTACAATCTCGGTACAACCTAAAGAAAGGTTGTATTATGTATCTCATTAAATATTCTAAGTCGCCATACTATCAAATAATTTACTTTGTAAATGGTAAGCGAACAAAGAAGTCAACAAAGAAGACTGAAGAAGCAGCAGCAAAAGATTTTTTAAGAGAATTCGCCGCAAGCTTAAAACAAAAACCAGTCGAAGTAAAAACGTCTTCAATCCTACTATCAAAATTCAAAGAGGAATATATCAAGTATTCTGAGCAGTCAAAATCAAAGCACTATCTTAAGTCTATCGGTTTATCATTTCGTCAGTTAACATCCTACACTGGTGATATTTCACTTTTAGAAATAAGCACCCGCACCTTAGATCAATTTATAACCTCTGTTTATTCACGCTCTAAAAGTGCTGCTGGTTTGTATCATAGAACACTTAAAGCAGCTTTCAGTAAAGCCGAAGCCTGGGAATACATTCCAAGTAATCCTTTCAAAAAAATCAAATCGCCTAAGCAGGTCAAATCTCTGCCTATTTTTATCACTAAAGATGAACTTAGAAAAATTCTTGATTGCACA
>JACZKK010000007.1 GCA_014860115.1 Ignavibacteriaceae bacterium | reverse complement strand
TGATAGAAATTATCCAATTCTGATTGATGCGATCTATCCTGCGTATACCCTAATTCATTACTTCCAAAATAATCGCAGGCAGCTCTTACGCTCCACCTTTGACCGACTCTTTCCCTTCTTTCTAATTCTTTTTCTATCATTTGAAATACTTTGGTTTCATTCACTAATTGTTTTTTATCAGCAATTTTGTTTCCGGTTTCAGCCCTCTTTTTTAATTCCTGAATTTTTCTGATCATTACTTTCGGGTCATCATTCTTACTTAAAGATGTTAACATTAATTGAAAATCGAATACTCTGAATAGATCATACATACCTGCACTAAACATATCACTCATAAGCGAGTTAAGATTCTCATCGTTTAATCTATTCTCTTCTTTTAAAGCTTTCAAATAAGAATAGGTCGAAAAATATAACCTTTGTCTGATGCTTGCCATTACAAGGTTTGCAAATTCATTATTTAATTCTTTCAATTCCTTAATACTTTTAGGGACTACCATATTATTCCATAATCTTTTATACTCCAATTCGAAAAGCTGAACCACGGGATTCCAATCAATTCTTTTAGCGACTTCAATTAGCTTATCCTGTTCAATTTCTTCCAGGTATTTTACAAATTGATCTTTTAACCTTTCATTTAAAGGCTTATTCATTTCCTGAAGTATTTGTTTAGCTGTTTCACTCATAATTTTAATCTCACCAAACTATAATAATTTTGGTATCTAAGATACCGATCCATATATTTTTTCGTTTATCATCGCATCAAATATAGCAATCAACTTTATTTCAGAAGAAGCATTTTGCGGTTTTCAACTTTGTTTTCAGTTTCGAGACGATAAAAATAAATTCCGCTGGAATAGTTCTCTGCATCAAATACCGCTTCATAGATCTTTCCGCCATCAGCAATTCCATTAAATAATGTTGCCACTTCATTTCCTAACAGATCAAAAACTTTTAGCTCTGCTTTTTGTGTTTCTGCAACAGCAAATTTTATTGTAGTTATAGGATTAAACGGATTAGGATAATTCTGCTCGAGCACAAATCCGTTTGGAATACTTCCTGCATCGACTTCAATTATTTTCGAATACTCAAACTGACCATCTGTGTCAATCTGTTTTAACCTGTAATAAAAACTGCCGTAATTTATCCATTCATCAAGATAAGAATATTCCTTAGGTGAATTGGAATTGCCGTGTCCGTCTATAAATCCAATCTTCTTCCATTCTGTTTGACTATTGAAATTTGACTTTTGACTTCTTTCAATCTCAAACCCGAAGTTGCTGACTTCCGTTTCTGTTCGCCAGTCGAGCTTAATTCCTTTATTGCGTAAAACTTTTGCTGTGAAGAGAGAAAGTTCGACGGGTAACGGACTATCAATATTTAATTCATAAACTCCTCTACCATGAGTGGCTGCTCGTAAGTAACGTGTACCAGCGTTGCTGTAGAAATCAAAATCCAGAACAGGTACGAAAGGCATTCCATTACTTAATTTTACCCAACTTGTTCCTCCATTGGTAGTCCAATATACACCTAAATCATTACCTGCATATAGATGATTGATATTTGCAGGATCTATAAATAAATCATTAACAGGTACCAACGGTAAATTACCAGTGATATTCGTCCAGTTCGTACCAAAATTAGTAGTTTTTAAAACTTGACCTCCACCATATGAAGCTCTGGTAATATAAAACGTAGTTCCACTAACGGGATCAGCAACAACTCTTTGGATATTAGTCCCGCTCAATCCGGCGGTAGAAAGAAATGTAGTATAATTAGTTGTTATATCGGTCCAAGTCGCACCCTCGTCCGTTGATCTGTCAATATCTGGTGTTGTTGTAAAATAACTTGAAATTGACATCATATTAGCTACTGTTACTTTGGACTGCGCAACAGATGTAATCCTATTCGATGTTAAATTACTTGCAGAAAAATAAAACCAACTGTTTCCTTTGTCTGTCGACCTAATAATTCTATAAGCCCAACCTGCATAAATATAATTTGAATTTGTGGGATGCTGCCAATACGGCGCGGTCCATGCAGTATTGCTTCCAGAACCGACCATATTACTCCAACTTGAACCGCCATCAGTACTTCTATATAATGAACCATACTGCGTACTCATAAAAACATAATTTGGATTACTGTAATCCACAAAACATTCCATACCGTCTCCGCTTAATTCAAAAACCCAGTCGGTTGCACCTTTATCTGCAGTGCTGAAATTACCGTTATCCTGCGCTCCTCCAAAAAGTATAGATGAATTTGTAGGATGTGAAGCCACCCTGTAGAATTGTATTGTATTAATATTATTATTTACGTTGAACCAGGTTAAGCCTGCATCTGTGGATTTATAAACGCCACCATCGCACCCCATGTAAACTATATTACCATTGGATTGAGCAAAATGAATTTTATGTATATCAACATGGGACCAACAAGCCCAAGCGCCAATAGAGTAACCAGGAATAATATATCCTGAAGGATTTCGGACGAATGAAATACTTGAACCGTTGGTAGTTCTACTTAGTTCTACATTACCGAAACAAACTATGTCTGGATTTGTTGGATGAACGGATAGACACAGATCATAGCTGCCCTGGTCGCTGATTGTTGTTCCTCCATCATAAGTTCCAGAAATAAGTACTCCGGAAGATATCTGAGACCAATTTACTCCCCCATCAGTTGATCGGAATGCGGCGGTTGCCCGGCCACCGGGTAAAGCAACATTACTATAAATAAGGGCATAGATAATTAGAGGTGAAGAAGGAGATAATTCAAATTGCATTCTACCAATCGAAGTTGCCGCAGGGAGTCCTGTATTACTTTGAATCCAGGTAGCACCTCCATCAGTTGAACGGTAAAACCCACCTGCGGAAACTTTATTACCACTAGCTGCATAAGCTAAAAGACTATTTGAAGGATGAAATGCCACGTCAAAAGCATTTTGAACATTCAAGGTTCTAGTCCAGGTTGCACCTGCATCAGAACTTCGCCATATTCCCTGATTGGTTGGTACACTAAGATTCCAATTACCTGAACCAAGTGAAGCTAAAAGAACATTTGAGTTTCCGGGATTTACTTCTATATCAGAGAACTGGGTTTGTATTCCGAATCCATTAGTAATTTGTGTCCAATTATCTCCACCATCAGTCGATTTATAAAGTCCATTTCCCTCATAGGTAGTAGTATTATAAAACCAAATAGTTTCTCCTGTTCCAGCATAAATTGTATTTGTATTATTGGGATCAATAGCAATTGCACCAAAAGTTAGGCGGGTTAAACTGCTGCTCTTATCGGTCCAGGTTGTACCTCCATTTGTGGTTTTCCAGATACCTCCTGCAGCAGCTCCTGCATATACGATGTTTGGATCTGTAGGATGAACATCAAGCCCACGCACTCTCCCGCTTACCTTTCCCCAATAAGGAATAAAGCTTGAAGTCATGTCAATTCCTATCGGACCGATATTTGTCCATAAGTCCGATGTATCATCAACTTTTTCAAGTCTCAAATTATTTTCTATAACTTTTTGTTCCTCAATTGCGATTTGTTGTTCAACGTGCTCTTTGGGGAATTTACCGTTTTCATCAGTCCTTGGACGGTAGAACCATTCATATCTCTTAAATGAATTTTTCTCCCTTATATCTTCTGGAACTTGATCCCAGACTGATTGGTACTGTCCATAGATGGAAATTAAAAATAATAGTTTTAGAAAAAGTATTTTTGTTACCATTTTAACCTCCCAGTTTAACTTTAATTTAAATTAACAAGCAATTAAAGATAATTTAAATTTTGTGTTAATATATGAATCTGTTTAATTACACTATTCTTTTGATAAAGTTATTAATTCAAAAATAAAATCACTATGAAAAAACTCTTAATTACCGGCGCAACAGGTTCAATCGGGAAAATACTTGTACAAAAGTTATCCGCACGAGGTGATGAAGTTATTATTTTCACCCGAAATCCTGAAAGCGCTAAGAAAAAAATAGTCAATGCAAGTAAGTATGTCAAGTGGGACTTTGATTGCATGGATGCATGGTTGCATGAAATGCATGGGGTTGATGTTGTGGTTCATCTTGCAGGAGCTAACCTTGGTGGAAAGAGATGGAATGATGAATATAAAAAACTTGCTTATGACAGCCGTATCATCAGCACAAGAAGTTTAGTTGAAGCAATAAAGCAAGTTGAAAGAAAACCGAAAGCATTCATCTGTTCATCAGCAGTTGGAATTTACGGCAGCCGATACGATGAAGTTCTCGACGAAAACAGTTCACACAGAAATGATTTCCTTGCAAATTTGTGCAATGACTGGGAAAAGGAAGCACAAAAAGTTGAAGCTTTGGGAGTGAGAAGAGTTTCAATCAGAACCGGTTTGGTATTGATGAAAGATGAAGGTTTAATTAAGCAATTACTTCTGCCATTCAAACTTTTCATCGGCGGACCACTGGCTGGCGGCAGGCAATGGTTTCCGTGGATTCACATTGATGATATAGTTGGCATTTATCTGCAAGCAATTGATAATTTAAACGTTAATGGAGCAGTTAATGCAGCATCACCGGGGATTGTTCAGATGAAAGAATTTACAAAGACTTTTGGCAATGTTTTAAACCGCCCCTCCCTATTGCCTGTTCCAAAATTTGCACTAAAGCTTGCAGCTGGAGAGTTGGGAGAATATGCAGTTATGAGTCAGAGAACTTCTGTTGAAAAAATTATTAAGTCCGGTTATAAGTTTAAGTTTGAAAAGCTAAACGAGGCTTTGGTAGATTTACTTAGATAACAGTAGAGACGCAACGAATTGCGTCTCTACAATATTGAAAGTTTAATACCTGTAATAATCAGGCTTGTATGGTCCTTCTACCGGAACATCGATATACTCAGCCTGCTCTGGTCTGAGAATATCAAGTTCAGCACCAACTTTTGCAAGGTGAAGTCTTGCTACCATTTCATCAAGATGCTTTGGTAGTGTGTAAACTTTGTTTTCATACTTGTCATGATGATTCCAGAGTTCCATCTGTGCAAGCACCTGGTTTGAGAATGAGTTGGACATTACATAAGAAGGATGACCCATAGCACAACCGAGATTAACCAATCTTCCTTCTGCAAGAACGATTACATCTTTACCATCAATTGTATATTTATCAACCTGAGGTTTGATATTGTCTTTTGTATTTCCATAATTCTTATTGAGCCACGCCATATCAATTTCATTATCAAAATGACCTATGTTGCACACAACAGTTTTATCCTTCAACAATCTGAAAACCTTTTCATCAATAACATTGTAATTGCCTGTAGCAGATACAATTATATCAGCTCTCGGTGCAGCTTTTTCCATCTTCTGAACTTCGTAACCGTCCATAGCTGCTTGCAAAGCACAGATCGGATCGATCTCTGTGACGATTACCCTAACACCAGCGCCACGAAGTGACTGAGCAGAACCTTTTCCAACATCGCCGTAACCTGCAACAACAGCAACTTTACCAGCCATCATTAAATCTGTTGCTCTTCTTAAAGCATCCACTAAAGATTCGCGACAGCCGTACTTATTATCGAACTTTGATTTTGTAACTGAATCGTTAACATTAAAGGCAGGAACAGGAAGGGTTCCTTTCTTTTCTCTTTCGTATAAACGATGGACGCCAGTAGTGGTTTCCTCTGATATTCCTTTTAGCTCTTTTGCCAATTCTGGATATTGGTCGAAAACCATGTTTGTAAGGTCACCACCATCATCAACAATCATGTTCAAAGGCTTTCTGTCCTTGCCGAAAAAGAGTGTCTGCTCAATGCACCAATCATATTCTTCAAGGGTTTCACCTTTCCATGCAAATACAGGAATTCCAACTTTAGCAATAGCAGCAGCTGCATGATCCTGTGTAGAAAATATATTACAGGATGACCATTGAACTTCTGCGCCGAGATCTTTTAAAGTTTCAATTAATACTGCAGTCTGGATTGTCATATGTAAACAGCCGGCAATACGTGCACCTTTAAGAGGCTGCTCTTTTTTATACTTCTCCCTGATAGCCATTAAGCCGGGCATTTCTGCTTCGGCAAGCTTTATCTCTTTCCTTCCCCATTCTGCCAATGAAATATCCTTCACTTTATATTGAAGAATCTTCACATCATTTTTTACAGCGACGTCGCTCATTTTTTTCCTTTAATCTAGTTATTAAATATTATGCGTATTTCTTAAACAAATTTACCAGGTCTAATTGTTCCCAGGAGAATTCATTTTCTGTTCTTCCGAAATGACCATAAGCAGCAGTTTTCTGATAAATTGGTCTTCTCAGCTTTAATCTCTCAATAATTCCTTTTGGAGTCAAGTCAACTTCTTTTGTAATCATTTTTGAAATTTCTGAATCCGGAATAACTCCTGTTCCTTTTGTATCAACATAAATTGAAACAGGTTCGGCAATTCCTATTGCGTAAGCAACCTGAACCAAACACTCTTTGGCGAGTTTAGCTGCAACAATATTTTTTGCAATATGTCTTGCAGCATATGCAGCAGAACGATCAACTTTAGAAGGGTCTTTACCGGAAAATGCACCACCACCATGCGGCGCCCAACCTCCGTAAGTATCAACTATTATTTTTCTTCCGGTTAATCCGCTGTCTCCGTGAGGACCGCCAATTTCGAATCTTCCGGTTGGGTTAACAAAAACTTTTGTCTTTTGATCAAAAAGTTCTGATGGTATAACATGTTTAATAACCTGCTCAATTACATCATCCTTAATTTTGGCTTGGCTTGCATCTGCATCGTGTTGTGTAGAAACAACTATCGTATCAACTCTCAATGGATTTTTATTATCATCATACTCAATTGTTACCTGGGACTTTGCATCAGGTCTCAGGTAAGGCATCACACCATTATAACCTTTCCTGATATCTGCCAATTTTTTTACAAGCTTATGTGCATACATAATCGGCATGGGCATTAGTTCGGGAGTTTGGTCACAGGCAAAACCAAACATCATTCCCTGATCTCCGGCACCACCTTTATCAACACCCATAGCAATGTCGGGAGATTGAGAGTGAATTGCGTTTAATACTGAGCAGGATTCAGAATCGAATTTATAATCCGCGCTTGTGTAACCAATTTTTTTAACTGTTGCTCTCACTACATCCTGAACTTCAATGTAAGCTTCCGTAGTTATTTCACCTCCAACAAGAACTAATCCCGTTGTCACAAACGTTTCGCAGGCAACTCTTGCATTAGGATCTTTGGCAAATATTGCGTCGAGAACACCATCCGATATCGCATCACATACTTTATCCGGATGACCTTCAGAGACTGATTCTGATGTAAAGAAAAAAGACATTATTGTTTTACCTTCATGAATTGAAAAATTTGACTAAGTGCTTTTTTGAAAAAGGCTTACAAACTTAGGAAAAGGGGTTTTTAATAACAAGCTAAACAGGCTTAATTTTGAGATAGATTTTATAACTTTAATTAACGTTAATATTCACTAACCAGACTTTTATAATTATGAAATTTGCCACAAAAGTTACAGAGCTTTTCAATATCAATTTCCCGATTATTCAGGCAGGAATGGTTTGGGTCTCAGGCTGGAAGTTAGCTTCAGCAGTTTCAAATGAAGGTGGACTTGGTTTGATTGGATCAGGTTCGATGAAGCCTGATTTATTGAGAGAACACATACAGAAATGTAAGGCTGCAACCAGCAAACCATTTGGAGTAAATATTCCCCTTCTCCGCGGTGATGCTGATGAATTAGTTAGAGTAACTATTGAAGAAGGAGTAAAAATAGTTTTCTCATCGGCTGGTCATCCGGGAAAATTCATCAAACAATTAAAAGAGAATGATATAAAAGTCGCCCACGTTATTCCATCTGTTAAACATGCTTTAAAAGCTGAGGAAGTCGGCTGTGATGCAGTCGTTGGTGAAGGAGTTGAAGCAGGAGGACATAATGGAGTAAATGAAACAACCACAATTTCTCTAATTCCACAACTTGTCGATGCTTTGAAAATTCCTGTTATTGCGGCAGGAGGTATTGCTGATGGAAGAGGAATCCTTGCTGCACTAGCACTTGGAGCAGAAGGTGTTCAGATCGGAACAAGATTCGCCGCAACAGTTGAATCTTCAGCTCATCAGAATTATAAGCAGAAAGTTGTTGAAGCTAAAGATGACGGGACATTTCTGGCTTTCAAAAAAATTGGTTTGGTACGAATGTTAAAGAATGATTTTGCTTTTCGCGCTATTCAGGCTGAGCGTGATGGATGGGACGAAATCAAACTAAAAGAACTGCTTGGAAGTAAACGTGAACGCCTTGGGATTTTTGAAGGTGATGAAATTGATGGCGAACTTGAGGCTGGTCAGAGTTCCGGATTGGTAAAAGAAATTCTTTCTGTGAAGGACTTATTTCAAAAGCTATTGAATGAAGTTTTGGAAGCGAAGCAAAGGAATGCAAGAATAATTTTCTAATTATTCAGTTTCCCTCAAGAACATCGCTCACAACTGAATCAACATCTTTTGCATTATCAAAAAATGATACGATTTTTCTGATCACTGACTCAACAATAGCATCAGGACAGGAAGCTCCGCTGGTTATCATAATGTCCACAGGATATTTTGAAGGCAGATAATTGTTTGACATTACAACAGTTTGCTTTGAAACATCAAAATAGTTGATTTCATTTTCTGAAATTATTTTATCTGCTGAATCAATAAAGTAAGTTCTGATTTCTTCTTCACAGATTTTTACAATATTCGTAGTGTTTGAGCTGTTATAACCGCCAACTACAATCGCAAAATCAGCATCGACCTCCAACATACCGTAAGTAGCATCCTGGTTCTCGTTGGTTGCATAACACAATGTATCCCGTGTATCTGCAAAATGCTCCTTTAGGTTTTCCATTCCATAATTTTTTATCATCGTCTCTTTCAGAAGATCAGCTATTTCCTGTGTTTCGGATGCAAGCATAGTTGTCTGATTTACCACCCCAATACTTTTTAAATGGATCCTTGCATCGAATCCTTTAGAAAATTTTCCTTCAAAGAATTCATAAAAGTCATCTTCTGTTTTATCACCGAGAATTACTTCAGCTAAAAATTTTGTCTCTTCCAGATTGCGAACAATGACTGAAGGAGAATTTTGTACTGAATGAGAGAATGTTGCTCTTGTCTCTTCGTGATAATGCTTTCCATGAATAATAACTGTAAATCCTTGCTTGCCAAGGTCTGCAGAACGATTCCAGACTTTTTCAACAAAAGGACAGGTAGTATTGTAGTTATAGGGATTGATCCCCATCTTATTAAGTTTCTTTTCAATTTCGAGTGTGGTTCCAAATGCAGGAATAATAACTATGTCATCGCTTTTAATTTCTTCCCACGCAACAAGCTGATTGCCGGAAGTATCCATTATAAAACGAACTCCCATGCTAAGAAGATCATGGTTAACTCCGGGATTGTGAATCATCTCACTTAGAAGGAAAAATCTTTTACCGGGATTTTCTTCAATTGTTTTATATGCAATCTCAATTGCATTCTCAACTCCGTAACAGAAACCAAAATGACGGGCGAGGTAAAATCTGACCGGACCGAAATCCAGTAAGGTTGGTGAAAAATCTTTTTTTCTGGGATCATCAAATTTTCTGCTGTTCTTTATCTGAGTAATAAAAGAACTTTTGTAATGGACAGGTATGTCAAACTTTTTCATAATTAACTCTTCAGGATTAAATCACTTTCGTCTGAATTTAAACGCATATCGCGAACCAGAGATTCCCTTGACGGCCTCATTAGAATAAAGTAACCAACAAGGAAAATAAAAACCACTGTGTAAAGATAATTCGATGTTAACATAGTTGCTACAAGTGCAAAAAAGCAAGCACCTTCAATCGTTGCCCAGGATACAATTTTTGCTGTTCTATAGCCGGATATTTTCTGAATAAGACTATAACCAGCATCAATTTTCAATAGCATTTGATTATAAATCATTCTCGAAACAAACATCATAATCAATCCAAACACAGGAACAATTATCGTAAAAATGTTATCAAAGTCCTTCCCCGTTGATGGATTTTTATCTTGAGTCAGGATTATAACGACGATAAAAAATATTAACAAACCGGTTACAAGCGAGTAATAGATTACGTTGGTAATTCTCATTTGATTTTTTATTTCAGCGGGCTCTGATGCAGTCATAACGGCAGATACCTTGGTTTTTTAGACTTTAAAAGTGTGCTTTCATATATTTGCACACAATTTTCAGAAACACAGTATGAATTTAGCAGATAAGTTAGAAAAAATAAAAATAAAATTTGACAGCATAAACGAACAGCTTTCAGATCCGGCTATATCCGGCAACCGGGAAAAGCTGGTTGCGCTCACAAGGGAAAGAAGCGATCTTGCCGAAATAGTTGAAGCTTACGCAAGATATTCTTCAGTCTTAAAGAATATTAAAGGTAATAAAGAGATTATTGAAAGTGTAAATGATAATGACCTGGTTTCAATGGCCGAAGCTGAACTTGAGGAGCTAGTTGCTGAAAAAGAAAAACTCGAAGAGGAAATAAAATTCCTGATTTTACCAAAAGATCCCAATGATGATAAAGGCATAATTATGGAAATAAGAGCCGGGACTGGAGGAGAAGAAGCTGCTCTTTTTGCCGCTGAGCTTTTTAGAATGTACAGTCGCTATGCTGAAATACGAAATTGGAAGATTGAGCTGATTGATATTAGCGACACAGGGCTTGGTGGAATTAAAGAAGTAATCTTTTCGGTAAACGGAAATAATGTTTATGGTGATCTGAAATTTGAGAGTGGGGTGCATAGAGTTCAAAGAGTTCCTGAAACTGAAGGAAGCGGGAGAGTACATACCTCGGCAGCTTCGGTTGCAGTTCTTCCTGAAGCTGAAGATGTTCAAATAGAAATCAATCCGAATGATTTGAAGATTGATATTTTCCGTGCAGGTGGTGCAGGCGGACAAAATGTAAACAAAGTCGAAACTGCTGTACGGATGACTCACATTCCTACAGGATTAGTTGTTCAATGCCAGGATGAAAGATCGCAACTGAAAAACAGACAGAAAGCAATGAAGGTTTTGAAGGCGAGATTGTATGACCTTGAATTAAAAAAGCACAATGAAGAAATTTCTGCTCAAAGAAAATCTATGGTTGGAAGCGGCGACCGCAGCGATAAGATTCGAACTTACAATTTCCCACAGAACCGTGTGACCGATCACAGGATAGGTTTAACACTATACAATCTTTCAAACATTATGGAAGGTCGCATCGACGAGCTGATTGAGCAGCTTAAAATTGCTGATAAGACAGAAAAACTTCAGGCAACTGAATAATTAAGTTAACTGCGATTTTTCAAGATAATATAAGAATATTCAGAAATCATTTTTTGTATTTACATTATTCACGTTTCGCAGTACTGCCAAAAATTTGTCATTCTGGCTCGTCTCGAAAGGACGGAGTCCTGGCGGACTTGTCCTAAATCTGAAAAAATTCAATAAGCATAGATTTCGGACTCGTTGCTCTTGCTGGAATGACGCCTATGCGTAACGTGAGTTACTTTATATCAGTTACTTGCAGAAATCATTACAAGGCTGATATCATCTTCAAAATGTTCTGAAGTAAACCTGGTTATTTGATTTTTAATAGAACTGATTGATGAATCTTTTATATCGATATTCTTAATTATTTCTATCAATCCCTTTGACCCAAGTTGCTTCCCGTCAATGTTCATGGACTCGATAATCCCGTCAGTGGTTAGAAATACAACATCTCCTTTTTTCATTTTAATGCTTGTATCTTCAAAGGAACTATCACTGCTAAAGCCGAGCAGCAATCCTCTTGATTCTATTTTAGAAATATTCCCATCGGAATTTTTTTTATAAAATATAGGAAGATCGCCTGCACCTGAATAATTTAAAATCATATTTTTATTATCAAGAACAACAACTGATAAAGTTGAAAAGACCTCTGATATTTTCGAATCATGATAAACCGAGTTATTCACTTTTGAGATGATCTTGGCGGGAGAAAAAATTCCGCCATCCTGAACAACTGAACGAATAGCACTCCTGATATAACCAGCGTAAGCAAAAGCAAAATACCAGGCTCCCCATTTTTTACCCATCACATCACCAATAACAATTGCAAGATGATTTTCATCCAAAGCGAAGTGGTCGATAAAGTCACCGCCCGGAATACCCGAAAATGGCTCGTGCCAATACTTGATATTGAAATTTTCAAATTCAGGAAAATCTACAGGAACAACACTTGTGCGTAAAGTATCCGCTGCCTGGTGCAACTCCGCAACAATTTTTCTTCGTTCTTTAGATAAACTCTTTAAGATAGCTGAGACTTTAGCCACAAAAACTTTCGGCCCTTCATTCTTAATAATATAATCGGTTATATCTTTTTTATATCCATCAAGAACATCCTTTTCACTTCCTCTGTTACTAAGAAATACGAACGGAATTGAAGCAAGATCCTGGTTGTTTAGTAGCATTTCTCTGAATTCAAAACCATCAATACCGGGCATAACGATATCTGCAATAATCAAATCTGGTTGAAAAGATTCAACAATTTTATATCCTTCTTTCGCATTGTTAGCTACTCTGCAATCAATTCCCGCTTTGTTAAGGTTAAATTGTAGTAATTTAGCTATTGCTTCATCATCATCAATAAGGACAATTCTTGATTGTTTTTTAGTGAACGATTCTTCAAGGTTCTTACGTGTTCCATAGATCAGATAAATTTCAGATTTTCTGATCAGTGCTTTAACTTTCAAAATCAATTCTTCAACATTGAATGGCTTTGTAATGAGATCATCTCCACCAACTTCAAGAGCGCGGGATTTATCTTCAAGTGTGTTTTTTGCGGTTACAAAGACGAAGGGAATTGAACGATAATTTTGATTTTCTCTGACTATCTGGCAAAATGTAAATCCATCCATCTTATCCATTGTTACATCGCACAAAACAAGGTCAATGTGGTTATTGTAAAGCTGATCGAATCCTTCATCGGTATTGGATGCAAGGAAAACCTTATAATTGTTGAGATTTAGATGGTGTGAAATAAGCTTGCGTATTGTGATATCATCATCAATAACAAGAATAGATTTTTTTTGACCAACAGACATAATATACTGTCAAAACTAAATTAAATTCTAAAAATTAAATGTCACTAATAGATGTGAATCAAGAATTTGTTTGAGCAATTAGCTCAAGTTTATTTAAAGCTACTTAGTGCTTCATCCGTTGATTCAAAAGTTTCAAAGACCTTACTAATTCTTGTGAGTTCTAACATGGAACGAACGGCTGGTTGAAAACCTACCAGTTTTATATCACCGCCAATTGCTGTTACCTTTTTTAAAGATATGACTATAGTTCCAAGAAATGTTGAATCTATAAATTCACAAAACGATAAATCTATTACAAATTTACTCTTACCAGAATCTATATCCTTCTTCAGCATATTCTTAAATTCTTCTGCTTCTTTAAGGGTTGCGCGAGAAAGGTTAATCCTGAAAATAATTATACCTTTTTTTTCACTTCTTATTAAATCCATATTAAATCACTTATTGAAAAATTATTCGTAAGTACGATTTTCAATGCTGTACTTTTCCATTAACCTGTAAATGGTTGCACGCCCAAGCTGCAATCTTTTTGCAGCTTCAACTATGTTCCCTTTAGTTACTTTCAAGGCGTGTCTGATAGCTTCTTCTTTTATTTTCTCAAATGGGACTATAGTTTCATCAGTAAATATTGTACCGGGCTGATCTATATAACCTGATTTATCTGCAGCTCTTATGTGTTGTGGCAAATCATCGACATCAAGCATATCTTTATCTGTGATTATAATACATCGCTCTATAGTATTTTCCATTTCGCGTATATTTCCCGGCCAATCATATTCATAAATAAGTTTAAGAGCTTTCTTACTAAAACCTTTTATATTCTTTCCGAGTTTTTTATTAAATTCATCAACAAAATGTTCAGTCAAAACAAGGATATCGGATCTTCTCTGTCTCAGCGGAGGTATAAAGATGGGGAATGAATTCAATCTATAGTAGAGGTCTTCACGAAATTGTTTATCCTCTACAGCGTGCTTTAAATCTCTGTTAGTTGCAGAAATGATCCTCACACCGGTTTTAATCAATTCGGTCCCACCAACTCGTTCAAATTCTTTTTGTTGAATCACTCTCAACAACTTTGCCTGAAGAAGCATTTCAAGTTCACCAACTTCATCAAGAAAAATAGTACCATCTTTAGCAACTTCAAATTTGCCGAGTTTTCTTTGATGTGCACCTGTAAAGGATCCTCTCTCGTGACCGAACAATTCACTTTCAAGTAGTTCTCTGGGAATAGATGCACAGTTAACTACTACAAATGGTTTATCTTTTCGTTTTCCGTTATAGTGAATAGCTCGTGCAATAAGTTCTTTTCCTGTACCGCTTTCTCCATAAATCAAAACCGAGATTTCATTATCCAGAACTTTTGACACTAACTTAAACACATCCTGCATTTTACCATCAGCAGTTATTATATTATCAAAACTATATTCTTTCTTAACATTTTCTTTTAAGTTTTGCAGTTCCTTTACCAGATCATAGTTGCGTATTGCATTCTTAATTGCAAGCTCAAGCTTCTGCTGATCTATGGGTTTTGAAAAGTAGTCGTATGCACCAAATCTAAGTGAGTCTACCGCAACATCAATTCTTCCCTGAGCAGAAAGCATAATTACCGGAAGGTTTTCATCAATTTGTTTTATTCTTTTAAGAGTTTCTATGCCATCCAGGCCAGGAAGCATAATGTCCAGTAGTATGAGATCAGGTTTAGAATTTATCTTTCTGAGCATCGATTCACTGTTGGGAAATAATTCTACATTATACCCCCATTTATCTTTAACCCAAAAGGAAAGCAATTTTGAGATGGATTGCTCATCATCAACGATATATATTAGCTTACTCAAAAGTTACCTCATTCTTTTCAATTTTACTTGTTTTAGGCAATTTTACCAGAAATGTGGTTCCGCTGCCAAGTTCACTTTGAACCGTAATTAAACCTTTATGCAAATCGATAATATGTTTCACAAAAACCAAGCCAACTCCAGACTCTGCGAATTCACCTCGAGGTCTGCTAATTCTGTAAAACTTTTGAAATATATAGGGTAAATCCCCTTCAGCTATACCAATTCCGGTATCACTAATGATAATTTCAACTTCTCTGAATAAATTATTTACAACGATTTTAACTCTTCCATTTTCTCCGGTAAACTTAAGCGCATTATTAACCAATGCATTTATAGCACGAAAAATGCTCTCCCTGTCAACTTCTATAAAAATATTTTCCTGCGGATGGTCAAACGAAAGTGCAATTTTTTTCCCTGAGGCTAATTGATAATTATCGTCTATTACTTCTTGTACAAGCTTTAACAAGTCTAGTATGGTTTTGTTGATTGCAATTTTTCCGTCTTCGACTCTGGAAGCATCTAAAACATCATTGATTAATTTTGCGAGTCTTTTACCTTCACTCATTATTAAGCCGTTAAATTCTCTCTTCATTTCAGCAGGGAGATTTGGATCAGACTCTATCGTTTCAGAAAAACCGATAATGGAAGCGAGTGTTGTTCTAAATTCATGCGAGATATTAGATAAAAATTCGCTCTTCAACCGATTAAGTTCATCAATCATGGTTTTCTGTGGTTTTGTTCTTGCTCTCTCAATAGACAATAACCTGTAGCTCTCAATCAACTTTGGTTTCAGCTTCTGAAGCTCAGTTGAGTATTTAAAATTCTCTCTTAAATCTTTACAAATACTTATCATCCCCAAAACTTCGCCATTCTTTGTAACTTTTTTACAATTTATCTCAAAGGGAAAAACTTGTTCATACTTACAGCAAAGGTGTGCCCGGAATTTCACAGAGTTGTTTTTAATCAATGCCTGGTTAATTGAAAAATTTACAATCGCCGAATCCTCTTGTTCAACTATATCATTTAAATGCTTACCTTTTAATTCGTGTGGAGAATATTCTAAAAGCTCACTTCCGGTTTTGTTTACAAGAATTATTTTTCCTGAATGATCAGAAATAAATATGAGATCAGGGGAGGTTTCAATTAATTGATTGAAGCTATGCTTCCAATCCTCCAAAATTTTTGCTCCATCTTCCGAATTAATTTCTGCTGTTGATAAGGTTTCTGAATTTTCAGACATTTGTTCGAGCCAGTCTTTAACCTGATGGCTTAGGACTGAAAGAATAGAAACGATTTTATCTTTACAATCAGAAGTAAGTCCGGCTTTTTCATCAACAAAAAATAGTATATAAACAACTTGATTTTTTTCAGAGTAGGTTAATAATTCATTAATAAATAAATCTGCTGCAGGAATTTTTTTTAATAATTGTTTTACTGAAGATAAAACAGCCACTGTATCAGAATTGATTCCTTCCGTAATATAGACATTGAATAATACATCATTTAGCAATTCAAATTCTTCAATTTTTCCTCCCCAGATTTTAAGAACTTTATAACTGTGCTCGTCAATCTGCAAAATGTAACCTTTGCTGCTCTGACTTAGCCTAGAAATAATATGCAGAGTATTTTCAATTAATTCATTCATTTAATAGATTTTCAATTTCTCAAAAATATACAGAATTATCCGTAAAATTGTTAAATAATGAAAATATTAGGTTTCTGAAATAAAATATCTTAGAATTTAGACTGGGAGAGACTTGAGTTTCTATTGACTTTGAAGGCTTTCATTTTGCAGAATTTCATAGTATTTCCTTATCAAATCCTCATAATCTCTTGAGTATCCCTCTTTAACTGCTTTATTCAATTCGTCACGAATTTTATTCATTGAATTTGGTGATGATAAATTAAGCTCCGGCGGAAGATTTCTTGATATCGTTTCACCCGTTCGTGATTCTCTTTCTTTTTCATAATCTCTCTCATTGATAGACCTTTGCGCATCTAAGAGTTTACTTAAAATATTTTCCTGCTTCTGAATTAGGTTATCATCCAATTTTTCACCTCGCATATCTGTTATAACCTCCTGCATTTTTTTCAGGATGTTATCAAGATCTGCCGGAAGTTTTGTTGACTGTCCTGAAGCTTTCGCTTCTTGATTAAGCTGCTCAAGAGATTTTTGAATGAGCTGCTGCTGTTGCCCCAGTCTCTGCATTTCAAGCTGCTGCTGAGGAGTGAGTCCACCTTGCTGCATCTGCTGTAATTTCTGTGTAAGGTTGTTAAGATTCATTTGATCGCCAGACATCTGCTGCAACTGCTGCATTAACGACATCATACCTCCCTGCCCGCTTCCACCCTGCATCATTGATTCCATTGAACTCTTCATCATCATTGCCGCCTCGTTTAATGATTTCATCGCCTCACCCTGCTGATTTCCAGCCAGCATACCGTTTCTGTTTTTCATCGATTGAACTGATCCATCCATTTGTTTTTTAGCATCACCTAAAGATTTTCCCATCTCTGGTGTTATTGCAAATGTTTTTTGTGACAGATCAGACATCTGCTGCATTAAATTATTCAGATTATTTGATAGATTATTTTCTTTCTTTGCTAATTCATCCAGCATTGATGAATTTGGTTCAAGGCTCTCAGATTCGCGCTTCAAATCTTCCTGCTGCTTTGACAAGGAAATAATATTGTCAAGTATTTTCATCATATCCGTAAATGTCTGCATCTGACTCTGCTGCATCATCGAGTCTTTCATCTGCTGCATCTTTTGTTTCATCTGCTTCATATTTTGCGAAAGCATCTGCTGGTTCTGTTTTGCTTTCTGTTTTTTATTCTGTTGAATATCCTGCGAAGCCTGTTCCGATAACTGTTGGTTCTGCTGCTGGTCAAACTCTTCCATCATCTCTTCCATTTCCTCCTGCGGCATATCTGGTATTTCACTCATCTTCTTTTCAAGGTCCTGCATTTCCTTTTTTAGCTTTTCCAGATCTTTTGAGATTTCATCCTGCTTCTTGCTTAGATTTTCATTTTCTTTTTGATTTGATGGATCACTTTTTTCAGTCTGTTCAGAAAGATTTTCCTGCTTTTCGGTCAGTTCCTCTGTGCGTTTAAGCAATTCATCCATTTTTTGTTCAACCTGCATTCTCTTCAACAAATTAAGTGTCCGTTCGATACTCTTCTTAAATCTTTCTTCATCCATCTTCATATTTTGGAGCTGTTCCTGAGTCATATTCCTGTTCATATCTTTCAGAACATTTTGAAGTCTTTCCATTGCTTTTTTCATTTCTTCGCTTGTCATCTCATCCATCAGCTTCTGAAGTTCCATATATTTTTCCATCGTCTCTTTTGAGAGAAGATTATTTTCCTGGAGGTTCTGTTTCATATCACCAAGCTGGTCATTTACTTTATCAACTTTATCCTGCAGCTCCTGATATTTTTCAAGCGCGTTTTCAATTTTTTGTTTCTCTTCCCATGTTAATTTCGGATCATCTTTTTTCAGTTCTTTATCAATTTCATCTAGAGTTTTCTTCAGTTCTTCAGCGTCTTTCAAAATTTCTTCGAGATCTGTTTCGCTCTGTGCCTGTAGCTGATCTGCCTCATTTAGTATCTCATCAAGAGAAGGAACACGAACTGTTAATGTCTGGGTTCTGGCAGATTTCGGTCCATTCACATTATCATTATCAAAAATCTCAAGATAAAAAGTCACAACGTCATCCACAGCAAGATACATTTGCGTTAAATTCCAGATGTAGTTGATATTTATTTCGAGCAGCGGTTTGTCAATCGGAATTTCAATTGTGCTGAAATCAATTTGAGGCTGCTCATATTTTGAAGCAGACAATCTGTAATTCAAAATTAATTTTGAAAAACCATAATCATCTGAAGCTTTCGCAACTATCGGAACCCTGTTATCATTTGCAAGCATAGTATTTTGGTTTGGAGTTAAAAGTTCAATAACGGGGAATGCATCATACAGAGCTTTTATCGAATAAGTTATTGGAGAAAGATTATCGTTGCCATTTTCATCCAGCAGCTTTATCTGATAGCTGTTGTCTTTCTTCACGAAAAAATTACCTGAAACAGATTCGCCACTAACATTCAAATTAACAATAGAAGAATCACCGAACTCAAGTTTTGCTTCTTTGAGTTTTTTAGTTGAAGAAATTTTAAAGTTAACTCTGCTGCCGGTTAACGCCTGAATATTACCATTATCTTTTTGAACAACTTTCGGAATATTGGAATAAGAAGGCGAATTAATTTCTAACTCAAGCGTTTTAACAATTGGTCTGTCAATCACAATTATCTCAAACATTTCACTTTCTACTCCTTCAGCTTCAGCAAAATATTTGAAAGAACTCTTCACAGAGTTAATTACAAATAAATAATTTCCTGATGAATCCGGCTGCAACTTCTGCTTAACAAAATCAGCCTCTTCCTCATTGCGAATTAGAAGTTGCAGTGACTTCGCTGTTGAGCCTTTTACTTTAACTGAAATATCTACTCCATCACCCTTTGTTATTTCCTTATTGCCGGGACTGATTTCAAAAATAAATTTTGGCGGAGGAATGAATTCTTTATTGAAATTCAGAAGTCTGAATGAAGCAGCACTTAGTCCGGGAACAAACAAAATCATTATCAGGCAGAAGATAGTAATTGCAGCAAAGTAAGGCAGATTTTTTTTTGCTCTTTCAAAATTTATTATCGATTGAAAGTTTAAATTCTTAACCCGTTCGTAAACTTTCCTGAAAGCAGCATCAATGAGATTAGGCGAATAAAGAATTCCCTTTTCATTTTCTGAAACCAGCTGCATTGTGTTAATAAGTTCATCTTTCACTTCAGGAATATTTGTTCCAACTTTAACTGCCGCATCGAAGTAATTATCTTTTCTGATCTTTCCGATATATTTAATTAACGGTTTTATCAGAAAGTAAAAGAGCAACCCAATCACTGCGAGGATGAAAAGTATAAATAGAATTGTTCGTACAAATGAGTTGAAATTTGCAATCAATTCAAGGAAAGAATAAAAAGTAAAATTAATAAGTACAGCAGCAACGAAAGCCTGAATACCAAAAAGAAAAAACTGCAAATAGTCCTTCCTGATGAATCCTTCAAGCTTCTTTAAAATTTCAAGATAATATTTTGAATCAGTTCCCATACTTTATTGAGATAGCGCCCATACAACTATGTTAGTTCCAAACTTCAATGCTTCTTCTCTTTTTTCTGGAGGATCATCATGAACTTCCGCATCTGCCCAACCGTCACTGGGATTAGATTCATAATTATAATAAATCGCTAATCTGTTGTTTACGAAAATTCCAAAACCTCTTGGAGTATTTTTATCGTGCTCGTGAGTTTTGGGCGGACCGCTTTCAAATTTGTAAAGTGAATGATAGAGTCCATAACTAAATGGCAGCTCAACAAAATCATCCTGCGGAAAAACTTTTTTCATTTCACGACGAACGGCATTATCCAAACCATAATCGTCATCGATATAAAGAAAACCGCCATTTTCAAGATAAGTTCTTAATCGGTAAACTTCATCCTTTGAGAGAACGATGTTCCCATGTCCTGTAAGAAATAAAAACGGATAAGAAAAAATTTCATCCGATGAAAGATCAACAAACTGGTAGCGTGCATCAACTTTTATATTTGTGTTTTGCTGAATGAAGTTGAGCAAGTTCACCTCAGCAGAAGGATCGTTATACCAGTCCCCGCCTCCCTGGTATTTCACACGCGCAATTTGAAAACCATCCTTACTTTGAGCAGGAAGATCCAAATAATTAGTAACTATGAATAATATTATTATGAAGTATTTCATTTAATTAGTAATAACAATTCAATTGAATGCAAATATAAATTCTTGTGGGCAGAAATACAGGTATTTTAAAAGTACCAATAAAAAAGGCAGTATCTGGTAATACTGCCCTTGGGACTCAAAATATTCTGAATTTACTTCATCAATATCATTTTCTTTGTGTTCGTAAAACTGCCTGCTTGCAGTTTATACAAATACATTCCCGATGCAAGTGATGAAGCATCAAACTCAACTTCATAAACTCCGGGCTGCTTTTCTTCATTAACCAGAGTTGCGATTTCATTTCCCAGAACATCGTAAACTTTCAAAATCACATCACCGGTTACCGGTAACTGATAACTGATTACCGTACTCGGATTAAACGGATTCGGGTAATTTTGTTCTAATTTGAAGTTTGAAACTACCGGTGGTTCATCTTCAACTGAAACAATCGGGTAACCAAAATTATTTTCATAAAAATCCTGAACTGCATCTGATATTGCACGAACTGCTGTAATGCCCCCAAGTGGTGTTGTGCTTCTGTCAATTTCATATCCGATCAATACTTCTACTTCCTGATTTTTTACTAAAGTAAACGGACCTGCAGAGCCAACTCCACGAATATCTCGATTCTGATTCGAAATCCATCCAACATCTATGATTGGATTACCTGAACACCAGAAATAAGGATTTACTTCATTGCAAGGAACACCTCCTCTTACCTCACCATAAGCCCACGTGCAAGGATTCAGCAATTGACCAGCTGGGTCGAGCCCTGAAATATAATTTCGCGCTTCAATTATATTTCCTGGATCTTGTAAGCCAGGAATGCTGTTTATATAAGTTATTAGTGATGATGCCACTAAATTCTTTGCGCCTGGAAAGATTCTTATACCAAGTGGACCAAGATAATTGACTGCAGTATCGATTGGAGTATCAATTCCATTTTCATAAATATTATTTCCGTTAACATCTATGAAAGTTTCTCCCGAAATGTATGAATGAGGTCCAGTCAACAAATCCATCATAAATGAAGGCACCTGGTTGCCATATGCAGCATCAGGTTGATTACCATAAAAATATACGCCCTGTCGTACTGTATCACATCCATAAACATCATCCGTTGCATCACCTATATCAGCATCTGCCCACATACTGAGGTAGACATCTTTTAATGTATCAGCCACTGTGCCAGTGTTTTTGATTCTGTATCTGACAAATACAACATTTCCTGTTGAAGAAACTTCAGCAAAGATTGTTTGCCTGATTTCAATTCCCTGCGGTTCTGACTGCCATCTCCTCAAATTTGAGGGAACTCCGTCATTGAAAACACACCAGTATGTTTCGTCTAAAATTAAATCCGGCTTATCCTCATCAGGATCCCAAAGATTATTTCCATTCAGATCAACTGGATTGTAGATGCCGTCATTGTTACCATCATAAAAATCTGCACCAAGATCAACAGCATCAATCCAGTCCTGCCAGCTTTGTCCAAATGGAATATCAGAAGAAGTTAATTTGTAGATTGAAGCTTTTGGATCATTCGGATTCATTCCAACTGTTCCAGCCTGGTAATCTTCGACGAGGGATGCAGAAGCAACAGCATTTGCCCATAGTATACTATTTGTATATCCGCTTAACCAGAAACCAGAAGAAAATAAAAATCCTTCTCCGGCAAACTGACCGAGAGAACCTTTTGGCGGTACATTTACATCAGCAATAACTCCCCTGTTATTAAATGGAAGGTAAATTTCATTTGCCTCAATGTAAGTTGCAGTGCCAACATTCTGACTGAATGTTCCTGAATAGTTAACCAGGAAAATCAGGAAGAACCAGAAAAGAATTTCTTTTTTGAAAAATGGTGATTTCATTTCTTCCTCCATTATAATTATTAAAATAATTACTTCATTAAAACCATTTTTTTAGTTTGAATATAGTTACCTGTCTTCAACTGATAAAAATACACTCCGCTCGGTAATGCCGAAGCATTGAACTCAACTTCATACATTCCTGCTGGCTTATACTCATCAACTAGTGTCGCAACCTCATTACCAAGAACATCGTAAACTTTCAAAATCACATCACCGCTCACCGGTAACTGATAACTGATTACTGTGTTCGGATTAAACGGATTCGGGTAATTCTGATAAAGCACAAATTCCTTCGGAGTAAAATCAACTGCAACTTCTATTTCATTTGAAAATTCAGAACTTCCATCAAAATCAATTTGCTTGAGCCGGTATTTGTACATTCCGGTAGTAACATTCTCATCTGTGAAAGAATACGATTTAGGTTCAGTAGTCGTCCCAAATCCCGGAACAAAACCAATCTTCTCCCATTCTAACTCCTGACTTCTAACTCCTAACTCCTTTCTCTGAATCTCAAACCCTGAGTTATTCGTTTCCGTTGCTGTTGACCAGTTTAGTTGAACATTATTATTAAGTAAAGTTGCGTTGAAGGAAACAAGTTCAACGGGTGATGTAATATTAAAATCAATTAACATTCTCAACCTATCAAATGTGTATGGATCCTGAACTGTATAACTGCCCGAATCAATCATTGGAACATTTATAAATGTCCCGTTGATAATATCTAGCAAAACACCCGTCATGTAAGCTGGAAAATCCCAACTTATATTTATTGTATTTCCATATTCCGTCTGGTAAGCAAGTCTCCACTCCTTCTGTCCTGTATATGGAAGAATAGCACATCGGAAATCACAGTATGAACCTAGACTTCCAGAAAAGTTATTATCCGGAAGAAAAAGTCTGGCTTCAAAAGCACCTGCGGGTGGAAATGGAGGCAATTCTGACTCACCCAGTTGAGAATCTATACCATCTGTCGCAGCAGAATCAAGACCAAACAATAATAGATTTGCAAAAGGATTACCTTCTTCAGCAACTATAACTTGCCAAAACATTTGCGCTTCACAGTTCGGTCCGGGCGGATAAGTTTCTGCACTAACATTTAATGTACCTGGAGAAGTAGGTGCATTATGAAAAAATAAGATTGAATCTATATGTGTTCCACCAGTAATTCCCGAATAGGTAATTTCAAACATTTGTGCTTGTCCCGGAGCTAATATTATCGGAAAGGAATTTGGCTCAAATGTAAATGATGCATGTGATGAAATGACATTATTTATAAATAAACTATCCAAGTATCCTATATTTAAAATCATAACCGGGAGCGTTTTTGATTGTCCATAAGCAACGTCTCCAAAGTTTAAGTTATCAGGAAGCAAATAAAAGATTGGACCTTGTGTTACTCCTCCGCCAATGTTGTTGTAAAACATTTTTAATAATGCTTTTGTAGCGTAAGCAGTATAGCTCCCAGGAATTGTTGCAACTCCCTGTCCGGTAAATGGACCTAGATTCAATAATGTGCCTGTTATATTGTCAGTAACAGTCATAATAGAACCGGGAGGAAGATTATATGTTATATTTATCGGTACACCCGGTGCGGAAACTTGCCACCATAAAGTATGTTCGATCACTCCTGTGAAAGGAAATGCTGGCGGATTTCCTGGAGCCCTGTAATCTTTATATGATGACATTCCCGGACAACCATATGGCTGTAAATCAAACCTTGTTTCGAATACTCCAGGAGGTGGGAAATAAAATATATCCCACTCACCTAGAGGCGGATCAATACAATTTGTTGCAGTTAAATCCAATCCAACCGCAAGTTGTATGTTGTATGTACCATCTGTAATTGTAAAAGGAATATCAATTTGTGCCTGGCCAAATATTTTGCCGACAAATAAGATTGTAAAACAAGTAATAAAAATTAATTTTTTCATTTTTCCCTCCTGCTAAAAATTACTTTGTTAAAATCATCTTCTTTGTCTCAATAAATGAACCAGCCTGAAGTTTATACAAATACATTCCCGACGCAAGAGATGAACCATCGAACTCAACTTCATAAACTCCCGCCTGCTTTTCTTCATTAACTAATGTCGCAACTTCATTCCCAAGAACATCATAAACTTTCAAAGTTACATCACTGCTCAGCGGTAACTGATAACTGATCACGGTACTTGGATTAAACGGATTCGGATAATTCTGATAAAGCACAAACTCCTTCGGAGTAAAATCAACTTCAACTTCTATTTCGTTTGAATAGGTGAACATTCCATCAAAATCAATTTGCTTGAGTCGGTAATTGTAAGTTCCAGTTGTTACATCTTCATCGCTGAAAGAATAAGATTTAGGTTCCGTAGTAGTCCCAAATCCCGGAACAAAACCAATTGAATTCCACTCATTGTCATTCTGAGTGAAACGAAGAATCTCGAATCCCGAGTTGTTTGTTTCTGTTGCGGCTGACCAATTTAAATGAACTTTTTTATTGATGATTGAAGCATTAAAAGAAATCAATTCGACTGGAATTTCAGGATTAAAATCAATGAACATTTTTAATTTGTTGTAAGTGAGTGGATCTGGGACAATGAAGCTTCCAGAATCAGTAAGAAAAACATTAATAGTACTTCCGCCCATCATATCCTGCAAAACACCCGTAATGTTATCAGGTAAATCCCAGCTGATTTCTATTCCATAATTATCCGTTTTTTGATAAGATAACCTGTATTCTTTCTGACCTGAGAAAGAAGCAGATCCATGACGATAATCCTTCCAGGAATTGTAATATCCCGAAAAATCATTCTCCGGCAGAACAAACCTTGCATCAAATACACCCGGTGGTGGAACGGGCGGAATATCATGTTCGTCAAGTATAATATCTATTCCGTCAGTAGCTACAGTATCAAGCCCGAAATACATCGTTCGATTTATGGATCCGCTGGCTACTCTTATCATCCCTTCTAAACTTGGATCTAAAGGTTGATTTGAAGCATACAAAATTTGAGGTGATCCGGGTACGTTATCAAAAATTCTTATTGTAGTAAATTGAAATCCCGACGCATTTTCTAGAGTTATTTTAAAATACCCCATTGAACCGGGTGAAACAGTAATTGGAAATGAATTTTGATTGAAATTATAGTTGCTATTGGATGAAGTAGCACTATTAATTACCAATTCCTCATAATTACCTGGATTCGTTACCCAGAAATCGGCGGTCCCGGGGAGAGATCCAAATAATATTGAAGAAGGATAAATCAAAATTTGTGCATCTGAGTATACAGAAGACACAGCAAGTGATGAAGGAGAACCGGCAGCGTTATGTGTGAATTCTACTGTTCCTTGCTGAATTGTATCGGCAGAAGTATAATAAACCTTAAGTGTTAGGGAAGATTGTGGTTCAATTATAAGTGGGAGTGAATCCGGGTAAATAGCAAAATAACTATTTGACGAAGTAATGTTTTGAATATATAGTGTATTTATTAGTCCTTCGTTTGTGATTGTAACAGGAAGGCTGTCTGTATATCCTGCGGTCTGCTGTATAAAAATTAATGGATTTGGAGAAATTTCAAACACAGGTCCGGGTTGTATACCTGCAGGAGCTGTAATATTCAAATTTGTTGGTGAACCATAAGCATTGTGTGTAAACTGGATTGTCCCTTGCTGGGCTGTTGCTGTTGATACATTTTTTATCTGGAAAATTTGCGATGCTGTTGGCGGAATATTTATTGGAGTTGAATCGGGAGATATTGAAAAATAGCTGTTGGATGAAACTATATCAGTTATGGTTAAGATATTAGTTATTCCAAAATTAGTTACAGTTACAGGCAAACTGGTATCACTGCCAATTGGTATTTGTGGAAAATTCACAGAATAAGTTGAAAGACCAAATATTGGACCGCCAGGATCTCCACCGATACTATTATACTGCATTTTTAGAAATGCCTTGGTAAAAATCGATGTATACGATCCTGGAATTGTAGCAACTCCTTGCCCTGTGAATGGACCAATGTTTAAAAAGATACCACCAATCTGATCAGTGATTGACATAAATGTTCCATAAGGCAGATTATATGTTATATTAATTGGTGCTGCTTGTGATGACACTTGCCACCAAAGAGTATGTTCTATCATTCCTGTAAATGGAAATGCCGGTGGATTTCCGGGTGCTCGATAATCCTTGTAAGTAGAGACTGGTCCACAACCATATGGCCATAAATCAAATCTAACATCAAACATACCTGTAGGTGGGACAGGTGGAAGATCAGACTCTCCAAGTTGTGGGTCAATACAGTTTGTTGCAGTTAAGTCCAAACCTATAGCCAGATTAATATTTATTGTACCGTCTGTTACGATTAGTGGAATATCAATTTGTGCCTGACCAAAGATATTGCGGACAAATAAGATTGTAAAACAAGAAATAAAAAATAGTTTTTTCATTATTTCCTCCTGATAAAAAATATTGCAGCTAACCGAAGTACCCTGTTGGGTGTTGTGGATTGTTTTCTCCCTATGAGGTCATAGTCCAAGCGTGATATAGGAAGAAATTCAGATGTAAATACCCTCTTCATCAGAATTTTTCCTTATTTAGATATTTAAATTTAACCTAATGAAAATAAGAAGCAAGTTAAAGTATTGTGAAGATTAATTGCTGATCACCAAGTATTAACACAACGGAGATGAATTCCAGATGACCTGATTGAATAGATGGCACAAGTAAAAAACCTAATAGAATAGATACTTTTATAGCTTTTTTATTAATCTCTGTAGTAAACCAACCTGCTTGACGTTACATAAAAAAGGCGATCCGAAGACCGCCTTAATTTTATATGATTAGTCGCTTAGAGTTATTTAAGTAGAAGCATCTTCTTAACGGAAACAAATTTGTCCGTGCGTAATTCGTAAATATACATTCCGGTTGCAACGTTCTTTGCGTTCCATTGATATTGATACTTTCCTGCCTTCAAAGATGTATTTACAATATCGGTAACTTTCTCACCGAGCATATTATAGATTGTCAACTTCACATTGCTTACATCTTCCGGCAATGAGAATTCAATGACTGTGCTTGGGTTGAATGGATTCGGATAGTTTTGTTCAAGGGAATACTGTGCAGGAACTAATTCACCTGATACCATCAACTTCTGTATTGTTGATTCACTGATTACTACATCTTCTCCATCTTTAAGATTCACATTCACCATCTTTCCGCTTTCATCCATCAGTCTGATATCCATTCCCTCTACTCTTACTGTTAATGGATATGTTACTCCGCTCATATCTATCGTCTGCACTGAACTGTTAATATCCTCAGCTATCCTTCCACTTGAAAATCTGATATCAAACATTCCTGTTGGTGGTGCTGGTGGTAATTCATAAGCTGATAAATCAATGTTGCTTTTATCGCTTACAGCATACAGCTTATAGCTTTGCCCTGCATTGTCGGTTATCACTATTCTTCCCCAATCTTCAGCAAAGTATTCTACTGCTTCACCTTTTGCTATAGTCTCTGGTATGATTATCTGGCCTGCTGCATTCAGCTTTATCCAATAACCGTATCCTGGATCCAGCGTTGTTGCTGTCTGATATCCACCTGAATACTTGTAGATCGGTCCACTCTGTAATCCCGGAGGATTTGTTGTAACATTGGCTGCGGTTACACTCAACTCATATCCGCCAAACAGGTTCCATCCACTAGCTCCTGCTATCGGATCGTGAGGAACTATTTGTATTCCGCCTGCCGGCCATTCTTCACCAGTGTTATATGTTAAAGCGCCTGCGTGTTTCATCCAATATCCTATTCCTGGTACTGCATCGGTTATTGACTGATATCCGCCAGCATATCTGAACACATTTGCACCCGGATCTCTGAACGCCCACCAGGTGTTTACATTCTGGTCTGGAGTATTTAATCCTGGTATCGATACCATATTCCAACCATCAGCAACATTTACAGATAATTGAAATGTTGACGACGTACCGACATTTCCTCTTAGTATCGTTCCATCAGTTCCAACAGCCCAGACTTTAGTTCCTGCAAACCGGATATCTCTGATTGTTTGTGTAGTCCCGAGGTACAATTGAGTTGGCGTCCAATTTGTACCACCATCGGTAGTGTAGTACGCAAATCCACTTGCACCAGCCATTAATCCAAAATCATTATTGAGGAACCGGATTGTATAAAGAGTAGCAGTGGTTGGCATTTGTGTTTCAGTAAAACTGCTGCCGCCATCTGTTGTTTTATATAATCGACCAGAACTGCCGACTATATAACCATTATTTGTATCGAAGAAATGCATTGAGTATAAAGTTATTGTTCCAAGAGTTGTTATTTGAGTAAAGGATACACCCGCATTGGTAGATTTACTGACTCTGTTCCCGCCACCGCACAAATAGATTGTCAAAGAATCAACAATAAAAATTTCATAACCGGCGGCACTTCCCCAACCTGCTGAAACAGGTGTCCAGTTAGTCCCACCATTCGTCGTTCTTGCAACCTGTCCGCTTGAATACATAGCAAATCCAAGGTTTTGATCATAGAACTTAATATCATAAACAATGTTAGAAGCAGTTCCTGTACCTGTGTTCAGTTGTGCCCAGTCAACTCCACCATTTGTTGTTTTGTAAACACCTGTAGGTCCTTGCGTACCAATATATCCCGTGTTTTCGTCATTAAAGAAAACAGAATAAGTTCTGTAACCGGGATCGAATGTTAGATTTGTCCATGTTACACCGCTGTCTGTTGTTTTTAAGATATCACCATAAGCATTGCCCGTAGTGATGCTTCCTCCAACAACATAACCGGTTAATTCTGATGGAAAAGACAAACGATGAAGAATTTCATTAGTTACAGAAGTATTTTTTCTTTGCCATGTTACACCATCATCAAGAGAAAAAACTATCTGACCGACATCACCACCAATGAGCACAGGAGTTGTGGCTTCCGAGTTAACACCCAGTATTCCCAAACCGAATAAATTTTCGTTAGCATCAGTTTGAATAAGATCCCAATTTGTTCCTCCATTTGTAGATTTAAGTACTCTTCCAACTGTTGTTAGTGCGTAACCAAGATTTGCATCAATAAATTTTACTTCATATATGGTTGTTGATGAACCAATGTCATATATAATTCCACCTGATGCAGCGCCATCCGTTGTTTTATAAATCTTGCCTGTGCTGTTTGAAATCCATCCAGTGTCTGCATCGAGAAAGTGGATTCCGCGAACGGCTCCATCAAGACTAGTTATATTTGCTGTTATATTCTCCCAGGTTAATCCGCTATCAGTTGAACGAATTAATCTTCCTGTTGTTGCGCTGGTTGATCCCAAAAAAATGAGAGTGTCATTTACGTAATGAACTTTATAGATTGCTGTTGTTCCATAAGTTGATAAAGACCAGTTATTTCCACCATCAGTTGTCTTTAAAATATTTCCGGAATTTCCGACTGCATATCCTACATTAGTATTTATAAAATCCACGTCCCAGAGTGTACCAGTAACTCCCGATGTCTGTTCAATCCAGTTTGTTCCTCCATCGGTGGTTTTCATAATCAATCCAAAAGTACCGACAACATATCCGGTATTCTGATCAGGAAAAATCGCATCGTAAATATCGCGTGCCTGCGCATCGATGTTTGAGATTGTCCAAGTATTGCCTGCGTCAGTAGATAAACTTACAGCACTTCCGTTGCCGAAAAGCATAAACTTATTCGGTGATAGAATAACTGCATCGTTGTGATCCGCACCGGTAGGTAGCGGATTCTGCCACTCCCACTCGAAATTCTGAGTATATACAGTTATACTTAGAATGAGAACCAAGAATAGATTAAATAAATATTTCTTCATAGCTGACTCCCAAAATAGTTGATGAAATAGTTTTTAACAGAGTTGTGGTAGTAACTTATAACAGGTTGCTGAATTAGTCAATAAGTAATTAGAAAATATTCTTTTGTTTTCTTAAAATGGGGCAATTGGATTAGAGGAGTCAGCTTCATATTTTATTTTAAGAGATTAAAGAAATTTTAATAAATAGAGGCTTTAGCGTGAAATACTGGCTTTTCAAATCTGAACCAAGCGAATTTTCCTGGGATGATTTGAGGAAAAGTAAAAACCAGACAACCTTCTGGGATGGAGTTAGAAATTACCAGTCAAGAAATTTTCTTCGTGATGAAATTAAAAAAGGTGATGGAGTTTTGTTTTATCAGAGTAGTACTGAACCACTTGTAATTGCTGGTTACTGCGAAGTTGTGAAAGAAGGCTATGCTGACCACACACAATTCGACTCAAAAAATGATCACTATGATCCTAAAGCTGATAAGAAAGTTCCAACCTGGTTTATGGTTGATATTAAGCTCGTGAATGAGTTTAAGAAACCTGTTACGCTTGATTCAATAAAAGCTAATCCAAAATTGAAAAATATGAAACTCATTCAGCGAGGACAACGGTTATCTATCCAGCCAGTTACAAAAGATGAGTGGGATGAGATTTTAAAAATGGGAAGTTAACATAACTTTGTGGAGCTGATCGGTATCGAACCGACGACCTGTTCGTTGCGAACGAACCGCTCTCCCAACTGAGCTACAGCCCCAATTTAAGTCCGAATAATTTTTCCCATCAATGTATGTTCTATCTCTCCGAACAATGTATATGATGGTTCAACTGCTTTATATCCATTTTTTCTGTAAAACTCAATCGCATTATTTCGTGCATGAATAATTATTCGTTTGGCACCCTTTGCAATAACAATTTTCTCAAGTTCCTTCAAAACTATTGATCCAATCCCCTTGCCTTCCCATTCCGACTCGACAGATATTGAACGAATTTGCGCTTCGTCTTCAGAAATAAAATGGGCTCTTCCGACTCCAACTGGAATTCCATCAACTTCACAAACCATAATCGGATAATCTTTAGTACCTGCATCATCCAGTTCAGTTATTCTTGGCTGATTCCATTGTGCACGTAAAATTCTCCAGCGCAGATCTCTGTATCTTTCAAATTCTTGTTTAGTTTGCGGCGGTCTCACAATCATTAATTATCCAGTAAATTAGTGTCGTCATCCTGATCAGCTCGATTAAGAATATTCGGCGGTAACGATTTACTTGCCTTTGCTCCAAGCTGTTTAATTTTTTCTGCTCTTCCTATTAAATTTCCTCTTCCATCGGTTAGCTTATTCATAGCCCTATCGTAATTATCTTTAACAGAAATTAATCCTTTACCAACTGTCAACAAATCTTCGACAAATGCTGTAAATTTATCAAGCATATCTCCGCTTTGTTTTGCTATTTCCATTGCATTTCTATTTTGCTTTTCCTGCCGCCAGATGCTTGAAATAGTGCGGAGCGTTGCAAGCAAAGTTGATGGACTCACTATTACGATATTCATCTCAAATGCATCATTGAATATCGATTGATCATTCTGAACAGCAAGAACAAATGCAGGTTCAACAGGCATAAACATTAAAACAAAATCCAGACTTTCAAGCTGATAAAGATTCTGGTAATTCTTCGAACTTAAATTTTTAATATGTGAACGAATTGAATTTATATGTTCACGTAAAGCAAGAGCTTTCTGATTTTCATCTTCAGATGAAACGAACTTTTCATAAGCAACAAGAGAAACTTTTGAATCGATAACTATACTTTTATTCTCGGGTAGTTTTATAATCACATCCAGTTGAAATCTTCTTCCGGAATCTGAAGTGAGACTTTCCTGAACAACATATTCTCTTCCCTTAACCAATCCGGATTTTTCCAGAATGCTTTCAAGAATAAACTCACCCCAGTTTCCCTGAGTTTTACTTTGTCCTTTTAATGCTTCAGTAAGATTTTTTGCCTCCTGAGTTATCTGCTGATTCATATCCTTCAACATTGAAAGCTGCTCACGAAGAGATGCGTGACCGCGAATACTTTCCTTGTTTGTTTCTTCGACTTTGCTTTGGAACTCGGTGATTCTTTCTTTCAGAGGATTTAATATTTCCTGAAGATTGGTTTTGCTCTGCTTGGAAAACTCATCTGCCTTTTCTTTGAAGATTCGGTTAGCGAGGTTCTCGAATTCCTTCGTGAATTTCTCTTGGAGCTTTGCAACTTCTTCTTTTTGCTCAGATAATTTTGTTTGAAGGTTGGAGTAATCTGATTGAAGTCCTGCGAGTTTAGAATTCAGGTCGATTACTTTTTGTCTTTCTGAACTTAGACTATTCTCAAGATTTGATTTTTCCTTTTCAAGAATTGAACTTCTTTCTTCTATTCTGCCTGTTGCACCTTTAAACTTAGATGATGCAATAAACCAGGCAGCTAGTCCGCCAATAATTAGTCCAATGATTAAGTAAATGATTTCCATAAATTTTAGAATTTTTATTTCACGCCAAGACGCAAAGTCGCTAAGAATTACAAATTGTTTACAATCCGATGAATACCATTTTTAATTAAGGCTTCACCAAAATTTATTAATAATCCAAGTTTCAAACCAGTTACTCGAAGATAAGTTAATAACTGTTTTGAATGAACCGGAGCTAAAACTTCTTGAGATTTTAATTCTAATATAACTTTATTCTCAACTATTATATCTGCTCTGAAACCCATTTCCATTTTTACATTATCATAGTAAACGGGAATTCCTTTTTGTTGTTCGAAATTCAATCCGCGTTTTTCTAATTCATAAATCAATGCCTTTTCATAAACCGATTCAAACAAACCGGGACCTAATGTTGTATGAATTTTAAAGCAACAATCAACAACTATTTTCGCTATTTCATTTTCAGTCATTCTAAACTTTGCGTTCTTGGCGGCTTTGCGTGAAAAAAATTATTCCAAACTACCAACAACCTTCTCAACTTCTTCAAGTATCTCACAAGACTTAACCAATGCTTTCATCTTATTATGATCATTATATAGCGGACGATCAATATCAAGAAATTCTACGTGTCTGCGGATAACTTCTTTTGCTTTTATAACACCTTTTCCAGTAGTGTGGTTCCTAAAATCAAGTGCTTGTGCAGCAGCCATAAATTCTATTCCAAGGATTCCATAAGCGTTATCAAGAATTTGCTGATTTTTCAGTGCAGTGTTCATTCCCATTGAAACAAAATCTTCCTGGTCAGCGGCTGCGGGAATTGATTGTGTGGAAGCAGGATTTGATAAAATTCTTTGCTCAACAATTAATGTATCAGCAGTGTATTGACTCAACATTAAACCTGAAAACATTCCCGCTCCTTTTGTTAAGAAAGCAGGTAATCCAACACTCAATGCTGGGTTGTTCAACCTGTTCATTCTTCTTTCAGATAAAACACTCACCATCGTAACAGCCGCACTGATCATATCCATCGGAAGAGAAACAGGAGTGCCCTGGAAATTTGCACCCGTCAAAGCTATTTTATCTTCAGGAATAAAAATTGGATTGTCCCCTACTCCATTTAACTCAATTTCAATTTGCGATTTGGCATAAGCAACAGCATCATGTGCGGCTCCGATAACTTGAGGAGTTGAACGCATTGAATAAGCATCCTGAACTTTTATTTTTAACTTTCCAGTTAGAAGATCACTTCCTTCAATACATTTTTTTATTGCTTGCGAACTTCTTACTGCACCTGAAAATCCTCTAAGCTTATGTAAACGAACATCGTAAGGCTTCATATTTGCGAGAAGGGCTTCAAGCGTCATTGCACAGGCAATTTCAGCTTGCTTCAAGAATCTGTTTATATCATACAAGTGAAGAGCAGCAATTGCAGTCATAAAATTTGAACCGTTTATTGTAGCAAGTCCGTCGCGTGCTTGAAGCCCGGGAACTTTTATTCCTGCTTTTTCAAATGCAACATTTCCCGAAAGTCTTTCTCCTTTATAAAATGCTTCTCCTTCTCCCATCATCAGCAAAGCGATTTGTGACATCGGAGCTAAATCGCCGCAAGCACCGACGGAACCTTTCTCACACACAACTGGAATACAATCTTTGTTCAGCATTTCAACAAGTGTTAAAGTTATCTCCGGTCTGCATCCTGAATTTCCGTGAGCGTGAACATTTATTCTTCCTGCAATTGCTCCACGAACCCATTCGATGGGCATTGGATCACCAATACCTGCTGCGTGATTATAAATTAAATACTTCTGAAAATCTTTTACCTGGTCGTCATTCAAAACAACTTCAGAAAATTCTCCGATTCCGGTGTTAACTCCATACATAATTTCGTGTGCTTTGATTTTTTCCTCAAGCATTGCACGGCAGGCTTTTATTCTTTCGAGTGAGTCTTTGCTGAGTTCGACTTGTTCTTTATTTCTTGCGATGCGGACTAATTTTTCAACTGTTAATCCTGATCCGTTTAATGTAATTGCCATTTCTTTCCTGTTATCCTTTGGTAGATAAAATATGATGATGAATTGTGAGTGCAAAATTAAAGATTAGGATAGCCGCTCCCAAACTACAATAGTTTACATTATTTAAATTCCTGTAGTGAAGTTTTCTCCATATGAATAAAATTATTCCATTTCTTTAATGATTTACTTGCTAATTACTAACTATCACCAATAGACAAGCAAAGTTGCTTCTAACAAGTAAATTAACAAAATTTAATTTAGAAATTTTATCTTTTCAAAAACTGTTGTGCGTCCTGAGTAATGCGAATTTGTACTAACAGAATATTGCTTACCGAAAATTTCCCTACGAGTAAATCGTTTATATATATTTCTTTCACTTTTAAATGGGGTGAATAATGAAAAACTTTTCTCTCTTCTTTGTGTCAATCGCATTAATATTTTTTATATCTCTTTGTCCCACTTACTCGCAAACAATTATACCCGGAGGTTATGTTTCTGGTATGTGGACAGCGGCAAATTCCCCATTTCAGATTAATGGTGATATAACCGTTCACACTGATTCTGCATTAACAATTGAACCTGGTGTAGAAGTTATCTTCCAGGGACATTACCCATTCATTATAAACGGTATTCTTAACGCGGTTGGTACACAAACAGACTCTATTCGCTTCACTGCAGCTATACCGGATACCGGCTGGCGGGGTTTACGGTTCATGAATTCTGCTCACACTTCCCATTTGGCATATTGTATAATTGAGTATGGAAAAGCAACTTTGGGAAGTAGTTTCCATGATCGCCGTGGTGGAGGGATTTACGTTTATAGTTCTTTGCCCCCCGAAATATCGCACTGCTCAATTCACAACAATCTTGCTGAAGTCTTTGGTGGCGGAATATGTTTCTATAATGTGTCAAATGATACCATATTCGTCACTGATTGTGATATTACAAACAATAAAACAACAGGATTCTCCGGAGATGGCGGTGGAATCTATTTCTACCCACCAAATTTATTTGTGGAGATGCAGAATTGCATCATTAGTCATAATGTATCAACGAATGGAAATGGTGGTGGAATTGGGTTTGGCTACCTGGCCGGTTCTAATCCTGTACTACATCTTAATAATTGTACGGTTGATTACAATTATGCGGATGATGAGGGTGGTGGAATATGGATTGAGAGCTTAATCTTGCATACATTGTATATCACCCAATCGGATATCAGCTATAACACGGCTGTAAATAATGGAGGAGGGATACACACCGAATCTATAGAAACTGGTGGTTGTTATACTATGACATTTATAGACAGTTCTAGTTTCATAGGTAACGAGGTGACCGGTGCCCTGGGCAAAGGTGGTGCGATCTATGGTGATCTGTATGATTGGCCCTATATTGGAAAAACAATAGAAAATACAATCATCGCTGATAATCAAGCTTTTGAAGGTGGGGGTTTATACCTTTTCCAAAGCAATGCTTATTTCGATAAATGTACGATTGCCGATAACACCGGTACAACCGGAAGTGGATTATATTTTTCATCATCAAATATCCATATTAAAAACAGCATACTTTCCCTGAATTCCCCTGCAGCCATCCATAATGATGCAACAATTTTATACTTGAAATATTCCGATTTCTACGGCAATGGCATAAATATATCGGGTGGTGTTCCTGCCGGCTTCGGACAATTGGTTACCACTAACTATAACGGCGATTCCTGCGATGTGGGTTATAATATCTTCCTCGATCCGCTCTTTGAAGATCCGGGCTCAGGCAACTACCAGATTACATGGTCCAACTGGCCAACTCCCGATTCAACAAAATCTCCGTGTATAGATGCTGGAGATCCGACCAGTCCACTTGATCCTGACGGTACAATAACAGATATGGGAGTATCCAGTTTTGATCAAACTATTCCCGTTGAGTTAGTTTCGTTTTCTGCAGAATTAATTGATGACAATGTTCTGCTTGAATGGATTACGGCAACGGAAACTAACAATAGCGGCTTCGAGATTCAAAAGAAAACAGATGATATGGAATGGGAAAATATTGGATTCGTTCAGGGGCACGGAACAACTACTGAACTCAGTATCTATTCTTATACGGATGATATAAGTAACATTAAGATGAAATCAATTGCATACAGATTAAAGCAGATAGATTATAATGGTAGTTATGAATACAGTAATGAAGTGATTGTGGAAAACATCGCACCGCAAGATTTTGCACTTTATCAAAATTACCCGAATCCATTTAACCCGGTAACAACAATTAAATATAATTTACCATTAAAATCACAGGTTGAGTTAATCATTTACAACTCGTTGGGAGAGACAATAAGGCAATTAGTAAACGAAGAAAAAGAAGCTGGATACCATAAGGTAGAATTTAATGCAACGAATCTTCCAAGCGGAGTTTATTTCTATCGGTTAAAAGCTGGAAATTTTGTTGAAACGAAAAAGATGTTATTACTCAAATAGAAAATGACCTCACCTTGTTTCCCTCTCCTTAATAAGGAGAGGGACTAAGGGAGAGGTTGAATTAAGAGGCTAATAATATCAAGCTTTCGAGATTAGCTTTTTAATCTTCTCCGAATTCTCTTTATTCGCTCTGAATTTAAACAAAACCGTATCGTGATCGTATTTAACGGAAGTAACTTCTGCTAGATCGTGAATTTGGGATGCGAGTTTTGTCTGCTCAATTCTCAGAGTGATTTCTTCTTCAACAAAAGAATCTTTAATAGTTGCTTCAATTGATTTGATCAGCGAAGAAATATTAATTCCTTTCTGAGCAGAGATTATTACACTTCCGTGATATTTATTTCGTACGTATTCAATAACACTTTTATCACTAACTGAATCAACCTTGTTGAAAACTTTAATTTCTTTTTTGTGCTCGCTGTCAAATTCCTTTAAAGTTTCATCCACAACTCTCAAATGATCTTCATAGTACGGATGAGAAAGATCAATCATATGAAGAATTATATCCGAATCTCTTACTTCATTAAGCGTACTTTTAAACGAAGCAACTAAATGAGCAGGAAGTTTTCTTATAAATCCGACTGTATCGCTAATAAGAATTTTTTCTTTCCCGGCTCCGCCAGAAGGCTTCGCCGAGGCAAGCGTATCAAAGTTAACTATGCGTGTTGTTGAATCAAGTGTTGCGAATAATTTATCTTCAGCAAAAACATCTGCTTTGGTTAGAAGATTAAATAAAGTTGATTTTCCAGCATTCGTGTAACCAGCAATTGAAATCCTCACAAAATCTTTTCTACCTTTGCTTTGAGTTTGTCTTTGCGATTCAATCTCTTTCAATTTTTCTTTCAGATGACTGATCCTGGTTCGTATCATTCTTCTGTCAGTTTCAATCTGTGTTTCACCTGGACCTTTTGTACCAATTCCCCCATACTGCTTAGAAAGGTGGGTCCATGCACGTGTTAATCTTGGAAGCATATATTCAAGCTGAGCAAGCTCGACCTGAGTTTTCGCTTCCTTGGTTTTTGCACGAAGAGCAAAGATATCGAGAATCAATCCGCTTCGATCAATGATCTTTCGGTTAAAAAGTTTCTCCAGATTTCTTACCTGAACAGGAGTAAGATCATCATCAGAAATAACGAGATCAATATCATTCAGTTCAACAAGCTGAGCTAATTCTTCTGCTTTTCCTTTGCCGATGTAAAACGCAGGATCGATTGCTGATTTTGATTGTATGATTTTAAAGATTGAATCCGCACCGGCAGTATCAGCAAGTTCTTCAAGTTCGGAAAGATGCTCTTCAACAAGTTCACGATTTACGTGTCGTGTCTGCAGTGCAACCAGCATTGCACGTTCTTTAATTTTTCTGGTAATCTCTATCATATTTATTTCCTTAGTGAAACTTTGTGTCCTTTGTGTCTTAGTGGTAAATAAACTTTTCACCACTTAGACACTGAGATCACTTAGAAACACTAAGCACTAATTCCCTCCAATTCTTTTTTTGCATTTCGTGCGATTGTCATTTCAACTAATGCTAACAAGATTGCAAGAAGCACAAAATATCGCCACAATTCTGACCCAAATCTTGCCTGCAAAATCATTTGAGTTGGGTTTTCATTCTTATCAATCCGGACATGTCTACCGTTAAAATTTATTTCCTCAAGATACTCTTCAAACTCACCAGCACCAATATACTCTGTAACAGATTCAGCCGGATCTGTATTAACACTACTCATGGTTAAAAGTTTTTCACCGGAAAAGAATTTATAATTACCGGCAGCGGAGGTCGAACTATATGAAATAAAATCCGATCTCTGATTTTCATCCAAGGTAATTAAATCCTCTCTGTTATCAGGTCTTACAATTTTAATTTGTGGAAGACTTCTTTCTGATACATTAACATTTATCGTTTCGCCTGCCAGAAAATTTGCATCACTTATATTTTTGGTTGAAAGGTACATTACTGATTTGGTAACTAACGGAGCGAAGATACTTTTAATTGGAAAATCACTCCACGAAAAAACAGCCGAACTGTTGAATAATAAAATTTTTCCTCCATTAACTGAATACTCACTAAAAAAACTGCTCTCATCTTCTAGTTTTATTATGCTCTTACCTTTACCAGCAGGATTTATTTTAAAGTAAGAATTTATATCAGGCGATTCAACCTGCTTCTTCTTTTCATCCATAAAAATATTTTCAAATACAGGATGATTGAAATCCGTCTCACTGAAACGAATTAATTGTCCCGCTTCCATCTTTACAAAAGTTCCCGCTGATGCTAATCCGATTGCACTCAATGAATTATTAAATCCTGCTGAATTAGTTTCAGAAGATGGAAAAATTATTACCCCTTTTCCTGAGCTTAGGAACTGATTCACTTTCTCCTTTGCAGTTATAAAACTGCTGCTAACCAATATCATCGCCTGGAAATTATTTAGCTGAGTGCCGGAAATCTGCTCAGTTTTTTTTACTATAACATCAAAATAGCCCTGATCTGAAACTGATTTCAATGCTGCTTCTACAAGTTTTGTATCGCTTAAATTATCAGCAAGAATCAATACGGGAATTTTTTCAGGAATAAAGAATGAAGAGAAACGATTGTTGTCCTGCAGAATATCATCTTCCTCAATTTCAACGAGAGCTTCACTGTAACCAAACTTTTTAGCTGGCGCTTCGAGGTTTGCAGTTTTTGATTCACCCGGATTCAGATTCAAACTTTGCTGTGCTAGTCTTTCGCCGTCAATGAAAAGAGAAACAACAAGATTATCCTTTGTTCTGCCAGAATAATTTTTAACCGTTGCATCGAATTTAATGGGTTTATCTTTTTCAAAAATTTGAGTGTTAATTTTCAACTCATCAATTCCAAAGTTGAAAACTTCTTTACCAGAATAATTGAATGAATACAATCTCACCTGTTCGCCAAGCTGTTCTTTTAGATCAGTGATCTCGTTTTCGATTGCAAGTCTTCCTTTTTGAAAATC
>JACZKK010000069.1 GCA_014860115.1 Ignavibacteriaceae bacterium | reverse complement strand
ATATTATGGTATGAAAATATAAATGATTTTGACACTTGTTGAATGTTAAAAAATTATGAATTATTTAAAACCCAAAAAACTATTGAAGGGAGATCTCATCGGTATCATTTCTCCCGCTTCCTCACCAGATGACTTATCTTTAATTGAAAGTGGTGTTAGATATATTGAAGGATTTGGCTATCATACTATTCTTGGAAATAATGTTGGGAAAATCAGAGGTTATTTAGCGGGAACAGATGCAGAAAGAGTTGATGACATTCACAAGATGTTTGGTGATAAAAATGTAAAAGCTATATTTTGTTTAAGAGGGGGATATGGTGCATTCAGATTGCTCGACAAAATCAATTATAAAATAATTCAAAGCAATCCGAAGATATTTGTTGGCTTCAGCGAAATAACAGCGCTTCAGATGGCGTTTTTAAAAAAGGCGAATCTAATAACTTTTGCAGGGCCAATGGTTATGCCAAATTTTTCTAGAGAAGTAAGCACCTTTACTGAAGAAAATTTTTGGAGAATGATGACATCCGCGAAGAAACCAGGAAAATTCAAACTTCCTGATACTGAAAAATTATCAAGTTTGAATTCTGGAATTGTCTCTGGCAGGATAATCGGAGGAAACCTGGCGGTATTCGTCTCCTTATTAGGAACAAAATATTTACCAGACTTGAAGGACAATATTTTATTTCTTGAAGAAATAAATGAGCCTCCGTATAAGATTGATAGAATGTTGAACCAATTAAAACTGAATAATGTATTTAAGAAAGTGAAAGGAATTATTCTTGGTAATTTCATAAAGTGTATCGAACTTGATAAAAATAAAAACACATTAACACTGCAAGAGGTGTGGGAAGATTATTTCAGTGATCTAAATATTCCAGTGATTCATTCATTCCCTCATGGTCATATCAAGGACCTGATTACAATCTCAATCGGATCAAAAATAAAGTTAAATGTTACGAAGGGTTTTGTTGAGTTAATGGAAAGTGGAGTCAGGTAATTGATCCTTTTGTAAAAGGATTATTTAAATAAGTAAAATAATTTTGCTTGAAATATTCTTCTGCGAAGTATGCTTTTTGTAAATTAAAGAATATTCCATAGACAGTTGAACCCGTACCACTCATTAAAGCAAATTCCGCACCCTGCTTGTAAAGTTCTTCTTTAATTTGCTTTAGTAGCGGAAACTCGTTGAATACCACTTCCTCAAAATCATTCTTCACGTAAGATTTAAGTTTATCAAAATCATTCAAACTTTCCTGATAAATTTGTCGTAGATTCTTAACAGGAGTTGCCGGTTTAATCATTTTAAAAGCCCATGCAGTATCAATCTTAATTCCTGGATTTACTATAAGAATAGGATAAGGTATTTCTATATTAAGTGAATTAAGAATTTCGCCCCTTGATTCTGCATAAGAAGGAACAGGATTTAAAAAGTAAGGAACATCAGAACCGAGTTCTAAAGCTAGTCTGGATAACACTTGATAGCTAAGTGCAAGTTCAAACATTTTATTAATTGTTTTTAGAGTTGTTGAAGCATTTGAACTTCCACCTCCAAGTCCACCGCCAATTGGGATAATTTTTTCAACGAAAATATCCAATAAAAATTTTCCACCTGTAAAATCTTCAAGCAATCTTATGGCTTTAATAATTAAATTATCATTTAATTTATTTAATAAATCAGAATCAGTTTGGAACGTGAATTCATTAGATTTAGAGAAAGTGATTTTATCCGATAGTAAAAGTGGGATAAATATTGTCTCAAGATCATGATAGCCGTCATCTCTTTTCTTGATAACATTTAATCCAAGATTAATTTTAGCAGGGGAGTTAACTGTAATTTTGTCCATCCAGGTAATCTCTTAAATTCTGGGTGTGTGAAGGATTTGATCCACAACAGGCTCCAATAAATGAAGGTTTATATGACATGGATTTTTTAACTATTCCAAGATACTCATCGGGTTGTATTCCGCAAATAATGATTTTATCTGTTGATTGTCCACTTCCACAATTCAAATAGAAACCCCATTGCTTTGACAATTCAATGCTCCCGATGATTTTCAAAAATAATTTTGGTGAGATACAATTTATACCAACAGTCAAAACATCATGATTATTTAGGAATGATAATACCGATTCCAATCTCTCTCCGGATAGGATTTTGAGTGTATCCAAAACATAAAGACTAATAGCACATGAAATGCTATTTTTATCGCAATGTTCGCAAATAATCCTAAGTTCATCGAAATGACTTTGAGTTTCATTTAAAATGAAATTAACTCCGTTATCTACAAGTAAATCAATATGATACCTGTGATTTTTCTCAAGTTCATTTTTGCTTAGAGTTCTTTCTGTTTGATAACAATCTTCAGCAGGTGGATTGGATCCAGCAATAAGAACATTTGTTCCTATTGCAGCCTGCTTTGCAAGTTCAACAGCTTCTTTAACATATTTAGCAGCATTGCCAATACCAGCTTTTGATAATGAGATAGGATTTGTTCTGAAAGTGTTTGAGGTAATTATATCTGCTCCCGCATCAATATATTCCTGATGAATTTGAAAAACTTCATCGGGATTTGTGCGGTTAATGTTGGTAGTCCATAGATTATCATCTATTTCAAATCCTTTTTGCTGAAGATAGCTTCCAATCGAACCATCTAGCATCAATGGTTTAGAATTGATTCTGGCAATTTCAAACGGATTATTCTGGAGGAGATTTGGGCCCATTTCAAGAAATTATTTATTATAATAATTATCGACTTCAGAGATAATTCTATCAAGATCGATCAGCTTTATACACTCGAGGTCATAAGGACATTGCCTTTTCCAGCATGGTGAACAGAATAAATCTTCATGAAATAATTTAACACCCCGGTCATAAAGATCAATTTCTGACCAGCAGCTTACGCCAAACCAAACTATAGTATATTTTTTCAATGCTATTGCTATATGCATTCCGAGAGAATCTCCCGTAACTATAATATTTGGAATGCTTTCATAGTAAATACCTCGTCTTAAACCTTCCATAGTTGGACTGTTGATTATCTTTCCTTTGAAGCGAGAATATATTTCTTTGTTTCGCTTAGTATCTTCTGGTCCCCCAAGCAGAATTATTTTATATTTTCTTTTAAGCAATTCTTTAATTAGATAAATGTGCTGGTCAATTGTCATCTTTTTATTTGGATAAAGTTCGGAGCAGCCTGTATTAAATCCAATAACTTTATCTCTCTTTTTGATTCCAACCTTCTTTTTATACTTTTCGATAAACTGCTCTTCTTCCTCGGTCAATTCAAAGACATATTCATCTCTTCCGTAATTCAGTTCAAATGTTTCCGCAAGATAGTCTTGTCCAGTTCTCTGATTGACTTTAAATTTAAAATGATCATCCATTCCAAGCTGATAATTATAGCTTGCTCCCTTGTTAATTGGAATGATCTTTCCATCCGTATCTAATCCGAATCCTAATTTATTTTTGCCGTCCAAAATATTAAGTAAAGCACTGGATTGTTGTGACTTATCCACATTTAAAACATAATCAAATATCATCTGCTGAAGGATGAAAATAGAGGCAGTATCAAATGTGTAAATATGATCAACCAGAGGATTGTTAAATAGGAGAGGGGCAGCATTTTTCAATGTGATCCAATAGATGGTTGACTCAGGAAATTTTCTTTTCAACGCTGGCAACTGAGCTGTTGTCATAAGCACATCACCCATTGCATCAAGATTGATTATAAGAATTTTTACTCCGATTGGAATGTTGTCTTTACATCCGTCTTTCCAGCAATTATGGTCTGGGAAACATGGTTTGTATCCGGAGAATCTTTTGCAAGATGGAATTTCTTGCGGCATATATTAATCCATCATTCAATTATTTGTAATTTTGAACTAGCTATATTCACTTAATATAGTACAAAATTAAACATAATTATTCTCAATATCAGAAACTAAATATTAAATGAATTATAAAATTTATCAGTTCAGCTTTGGTGATGGTTTTGCCGGAAGTGCAAAGATGGCTGTATTAAGCTCAAAAGCTTTGATAGAAAAAGGTCACCAGGTAAAACTTTTTGTTTCCAAAGATTCTTTAACCAAAAAAAGAGCTCTGGAAAAAGGAATCCCGATTGCTGAACTTGATAGCAGACAAAAGCTATCTCTGCTGATAAAGGATGTTATGAATAATTTTGAAGAAGATAAACCAAATTTTGTCTTAGCCTATCACTCACAGGACAGGAAAGTTGTGATGAAACTTAAAACAAAACTCAGAAAAGAAATTATAGGTGTTGCCTACAGACAAAATATTTCGCTTAGTACACCAATAATCGGCTCGTTGCTTTATAACAGGTATTTTGATTTTATGATTGCTTGCAGTCAAGGAGTGGCGGAGAGTTTAATCAAGGAGGGAATTAAGAAAAGTAAGGTCCATGTAATTCATAATACCACCGAGATACCTTTGGATATTTTAAAAATATCCGGTGACAAAATTCGCAATCAATTTGGATTAAATGAGAAATTTGTTTTGGGAATATCAAGCTGGTTTCATAAAGAAAGAAAAGGATTCGATATTCTCTTTGAAGCATTTTCAAAACTAGAAGAGAGATTTGTATTGCTTATCATAGGAGTTCCAAAAGAAAATCAAAATGAAGTTTTTGAATATGCATCCACATTTGGAATCGCTAATGATAAAATCATAATGCCGGGCTTCATTGATAACATTTATGAATACTACAAAGCAATGGATATCTTTATACTTCCGTCACGTTCAGAAGGATTTTCATTAGCATTACTCGAAGCTGCTGCATCCGGCTTACCAATTATTGCAACCGATATTCCGGGAAATGATGAATTTATTGAACACAAGAAAAACGGCTTATTATTTAATCTTTCAAAACCTGACGCGCTTACTCAAGGTATTTTACAATTAGCAGGCGATAGCAAACTTTCAAATGAATTTGGAAGATCTGCTCAGGAATATTTTTTTAAGGATTTTACTCTCGACAGATACGCTGAAAAACTAAATACATTCTTCGATATGGCTTATTCAAATTCACACAAAGCTAAGACTTCGCGGTAAACTTCAGCAATTGTTCAATTTCTTTCATAACCATTTCAATTGGTAATTCAATCATGCATTCATGGCCGTAAGGGCACACAAGCTTTGTGCATTTAATACAATGAAGTTCCGAATGTATAACATAAGAAGAATTGTTTGAATATGGCCGATGAGCCAATGGATCAGTGGGACCAAATATTCCAAGTGTAGGTTTTCCAAGTGCTGCAGATACGTGCATCGGGCCGGAATCATTTGCAATTATAAAATCACATCTTTCTATTAATCCTGATAATTCTCCGAAACTTGAATTAGTTGCCATTAGAGGAATCGGTTTCAATTCTTCTAAAATAATCTTCGCATCTTTTTCATCTCCTGGTCCCCATAGAATAAAAAATTGAGCTTTATATTTTTGCTGAATCTCATTACAAATTTCTATCCACTTTACCGGATCACATCTTTTCGATTCCCAGCCGCCTGAGGGTATAACACCAATTATTAATTGATCTTTATTATTTAATTGACTGAAAAATATTTCAGCGAATGTTTTTTCTTCTTTTTTCGTTTGATAGATGATTCTTTTAGAAATGATTGGAACGTCAATAGCTTTTAAGAGAACAAGATTATCTTCGGCTGAATGTTCACCCATCGTTCCATTTTTACCAAGGTAGTTGTATGCATACTTTCTTCCGCGTTTTTCATAACCAACTTTGTACTGAGCACCGGAAAAGAAAGTAATCTGAGCAGTTTTTGGATTTGACCAGAAATCAAAAACTATATTGTACTTTTCCTTTCTAACTTTTCTTATAATAGAAAGTACAAAATCCTTTTTATTGAATGTTAATATCTTCGAGACGAATGGATTATTTTCAACAGCGCGCTTTGCAAATTCTTCAGTTAGGTAATGAATCTCAGAATGGGGGAATGCTGCTTTTAAATTTTCCAGCACGATCGTAGAAAGAAGAATATCACCAATTCCACGCGGTTTGATACAAAGAATTTTATTTATCTCTTCTATCTTAATCTTGCTCATACTCTTAATCTTAGTCTAGTTAATGCGCATCAAGCCAGTTATCACCAACGCCAGTTTCAACAACAATTGGAACATCAACCGGCAAAGCTGTTTCCATAATTTCTTTTATCATTGGGCGAAGTTCATCAACTTCATCTTTGTAAGCGTCGAAGAGAAGTTCATCGTGAACCTGCAATACCATTTTAGTTTTAGCTTTTCTTTTTTCAAGTTCATTATGAATTTTTATCATCGCAAGCTTAATCATATCTGCCGCAGTTCCCTGAATAGGCATGTTGATTGCAACCCTTTCTTCAAATTGCCGGACAACTCTGTTATTACTGTTTATATTTCTAAGAAAACGTCTTCGGCCAAGCAATGTTTCAGAGAACCCTTTTTCCTGTGCTTTCTTCACAGAATCTTCCATATAGTTTCTAACATTCTTGAATGTTTTAAAGTAAAGGTCGATTATTTCTTTTGCGTGAGACTGTGGAATTCCTAATCTTGTCTTCAATCCAAATGGACCAATGCCATAAAGAATACCGAAGTTCACCTCTTTAGCTTTTCTTCTCATATCCGGAGTAACATCTTTGGGATCGACCATAAATACAAGTGCAGCTGTGCTGCGATGAATATCTTCACCGCTTTTAAATGCTTTAACTAATGCCGGATCTTCGCAAATAGCTGCAAGCAAGCGAAGCTCAATCTGGCTGTAATCTGCACTGAGCAAAACAAAATTTCTATCTCTCGGAACAAAAGCTTTCCTGATTTCCTTTCCCAACTCAGTTCTGATTGGAATATTTTGCAAGTTCGGATTCAGACTAGAAAGTCTACCTGTAGCGGCAACTGTTTGGTTAAAATCTGTGTGTACTCTTCCTGTTATAGGATTGATCAAGTTAGGTAATGCATCAGAATAAGTTGACTTTAATTTAGTTGCTTGTCTATAGTCGAGAATAATATCAATTATTTCATGTTCGCCACGAAGATTTTCAAGAGCACGGGCGTCTGTTGAGAAACCCGTTTTTGTTTTTCTTCCGGAAGCCAGTCCGAGCTTTTCAAAAAGAATTACCTGAAGTTGTTTTGGTGAACTGATATTGAATTCTTCTCCAGCGATTGTATGAATCTTTTTCGTGTAATCTTTGATTAATATTTGCAACTCTTTGCTAAAACTATCGAGTGCTGATTTGTCAATCTTTACCCCTTCATACTCCATGTCTTCAAGAACAGGAACGAGAGGGAAGTCAACTTCATAAGCAACCTTTTCAAGATCTTCATTTTTTATTTCAGCACTAAGAATTTCATAAAGCTGCAAAGTAATGTCTGCATCCTCAGCAGCGTAGTCTGAAAGTTTCTCAACTTCAACGTCATACATTTTAGTTGGATCTTTTTTATCACCAATCAAATCAGAAAGGGGAATAGTATGGTAGCTTAAATATTTTTCAGAAAGGGCATCCATTCCGTGCTTTTGATCCGGATCAATTATATAACTGGCAACCATAGTATCGAAATAAAAATTCTCTACTTTAATTCCAATACTTCTCATCACCGAAACATCAAACTTAGCATTCTGACAGACCTTTTTAATTTTTTTGTTCTCAAGCAGCGGCTTGAATATTATTTTGAAGTCATCAACAGGCAGTCGCTTCTTTCCATCTGAAAATATTTTACTGCCGGGATCAATTGCGACAAAATATCCTTCACCAGCTTTGCTTGAAAATGAAGCTCCGAGAATACTCAGTTTAAATGGATCCAGTGAATCAGTCTCAGTATCGAAAACAAATAAAGAAACCCCATTCAATTTTTCTACAAGTTTTTCCGCGTCTTTATTTGTCGATATAAGCTCATACTTTGATTTAGATTTATCAAAAGTCCTTGAAGAAAATAATTCTTCATTAGCGATTTTTTGTTGTTCATCATCGTGATTGTAAACCTTCATTAGGCGTGTGTAAAGATTTTTAAACTCAAGCTCAATAAATAAATCACCAAGCTTATCAAAATCAGGTTTAGAAAATTTAGCTTCGTTGAAATCAAACTCCATCGGCACCTTGCAGTTAATTGTTGCCAGTTCTTTTGAGAGGATTGCATTCTCTTTATTTTCCTCGAGTTTTTTCTTGGTACCGGCTTTATCAATCTTATCAATGTTCTTGTATAAATTTTCAATTGAACCAAATTCCTGAATCAAAGGCAATGCGGTTTTTGGTCCGATCCCTCTAACTCCCGGAATGTTATCTGAACTATCTCCAATCAGGGCGAGATAGTCAATCATTTGCTCAGGTTCGAAACCGTATTCTTCTTTAACCTTTTTTACATCATAAAAAACAACTTCATCTGAACCACGACCGGGTTTTACAATTAAAGTCTTATCAGTTACTAGCTGCATATAATCCTTATCAGGAGTAACTGCATAGGAAATCATACCTTTCTTCTCAGCAAGTCTGACAGCCGTTCCAACTATATCATCTGCTTCATATCCGGGCTTTATATAAAGAGGGATGTTCATTAGTTCAATTATTTCTTTTATTCTTCCAATTTGAGGGATCATATCCTCTGGCATTGCTTCACGGGTAGCTTTATATTCTTTATACATTTTATGTCTAAAAGTCTTTTCTTTAGAGTCAGATGCAACAGCTATGTAGTCAGGCTTATGATCTTCAAGTACCTTTACAAGCTGATTCATGAATCCAAATACTGCAGAAGTTGGCTCGCCGCTTTTTGTTGTTAAGGGTCTGCTGATGAATGCAAAGTATGCTCTATAAGCCATTGCCATTGCATCAACGATAACAAATGATTTATTTTTCATTTTAAAGTTTTAATAAGAATTGAATGATTGAAAATAACTATAAGAACTGTAAGTTTAAATGTTTAATTATTGAATTTTAGTTTACCATTCTCAATAAATATGGAGGAGTTATGCTTATAAATTCAAAATTCAGAATTCTTATCTCACTTCTATTATTATTGCTCTTTTCTGTTCCTTCAACTTACTCACAAAGTACTTCATACTTAGATTCGCTTGATGGGAAGTTTGCACTGCAATTTCAGATTACAGATAATTTTACTTTATCTGATTTCCAGGGAACTATTTTTTCCGGTAAATACCACTTCAGTAATAGAGATGCTATACGATTAGGATTGATGCTGGAATTTGCTGATTCTGAATTGGAGTCTGAAATATCGCGATTAGATACCATCGACACTGATGAGGCAAAAGAAGATTTAAGCAGCATAGGATTTACTATTAATGCACAATACATCCGCTACCTAACTATCACAGATGATATTGCTTTGTTCTTAGGGACCGGTCCCTTTGTTAACTTTTTTGATAACTCATCTGAACGAATTATCAATGATGAAGGCAATGAAGTTCTGAGAAAAGCCACACGTACCGGTTATACAATTGGGTTAGATATGCTGATAGGAACAGAATGGTGGTTCCATAAGCAGATGAGTTTATCGGCAGAATATGGACTCAAATTATCTTATAGATCTTCAGAAGATAATTTTAGTGATGATGTAACAGAAGCTACAGCTAACATCACTTCATTTTTTATAACGGACAATAATATCAAGTTTGGAATTACAGTTTATTTTTGATTGGTCGGTTCGGCTTATCAATTCGTTAGATTTGGTAACAATTGTAAAAAATTGGTATCTGGTTAACTGAAATAAGTAAGTCGGGGTGTACTCTAATGTCATTGGAAAATGTTCTTAAAACAGTTTCTAAACTAGTCGACAATTTCATAGATAAAGAAAGAAACTTTTTCAACCGTAATTGCGAATCGCTATATAAATAAAAGAGAACTTGTAGCCACTTGCAGTTTTAACAGAATAGCGGAAGGCTGCAAGTAGTTCTACGTTTTATTATTCTCAGTAAATATTTTTATAAATTAACACTATACTTTACAGTGCAAACATTACTAACCTGTTAAAAAATAATAGAGTTTCTTAAATAACTATAACTCAAATCTCTTTCTGGAGGGCATATGGATTCAAAAAAAATGTTTGCTGAATTTTTCGGAACTTTCTGGTTGGTACTAGGTGGCTGTGGCAGCGCGGTACTTGCTGCTGCATTTCCTGGTGTTGGTATCGGATTGCTAGGTGTTGCATTAGCTTTTGGTCTGACAGTTCTTACAATGGCTTATGCAATAGGACATATTTCAGGTTGTCATCTTAATCCTGCTGTCACGGTTGGTCTTTGGGCAGGAGGTAGAATTAAGGCAAAAGAAGTTCTTCCTTATATTGTTTCTCAGGTACTTGGTGCAGTAGCCGGTGCAGGTGTTTTATACTTTATTGCAAGTGGTCAACCTGGTTTTGATATTAACGGCGGTTTGGCTTCTAACGGATATGGCGAACATTCACCCGGAGGTTATTCACTTCTTTCAGGTTTTGTGACTGAAATTGCGATGACATTTTTCTTTTTATTTATTATTCTGGGTGCAACTGATGAACTAGCACCGAAGGGATATGCAGGCATTGCAATTGGTTTAGCATTAACATTGATTCATTTGATTAGTATTCCCGTAACGAATACATCCGTAAATCCTGCAAGAAGTACCGGTCCGGCATTATTCGTTGGCGGCTGGGCTTTATCACAACTTTGGATGTTTTGGATAGCCCCGATAATCGGTGCTGTGCTTGCTGGATTTGTTTATAATTATTTTAGGGTAAAACCAAAAAGCTAAATATAGATTAAATTTAATCCTGCCTGCTATGCGGGCAGGAAATATTTTACCTGACTTATTAAAGATTATTTATCATTATTACAAAAGGGAAACTCATTTATGAGTGAAAGTATTTTAGATAAAGCAAAAGCATCAATGGAATCAGCAAAAGAAAAATTAAATACTGCAAAAGAAAATTTGTTCGATGATGAAAAGAATGAAATTATTGAGCAGTTTAAAGGAAGCGGACAAGAAAAAATTAAAGAAACGCTAACGACTTTTAATAAATATTCTTCGCTTTTCAAAGAAGCTGGTTATGATCTTAGCTCAATAAATGCGAGCGTTTCTATTCCACCAGATATCAGTATTTCATTCAAGTATCTCGATTCTGCTCCGGTTGAAAAGAGAGACGAACTTATTGGCAAGGCTAATGAAAATAAAATTGCAGTTATTATTTTGAAGAGCTTGTTCAAAGCCAGTGACTTTTCTGAGTCACTCAAAATGGGGGATTTTAGATTGAAAACTATCAACGTGAAACTTGGGTTGATTCCAGGTATTTCAATTTCATTTTCCTAGCTCATTCAATACTCCATGGAATAACTGAAAAATTTTTTTAAAAAAAACGATGTTCAAAGATGATAAATCAGCGTAATGATTTTCCTGAAACATTCAATTCGCTTAAATCAATATTAAAAAAATATGAAAATAGCTTACGTGTCATCGCAGACAAAAATGATAATTTCAGCCTGAACGCAGGTTTTGATGATAAACGTAAGGCTGATATTTATTTTGGGGCGGTTCAAATAAAGAAAAATTATGTAAGCTATCATTTGATGCCGATATATATTAATCCAAAATTGCTTGATGGAATCTCATCGGAACTCAAGAAAAAGATGCAGGGCAAATCCTGCTTTAACTTTAAGGTAATTGATAAATCACTTCTTGCTGACCTATCCGAGTTAACGAAGAAAAGTTTCGAGTTCTATAAGAAGAACAAAATGTTATGAGAGAAAATCATTTATTACATTTTATGAGGATTGATTTATAACTATCTTCATATATAAATTATAAAAAGAAATTAAGTATATATATGTTTTCGAAAGAATCTTCAATACAAATACCTTCGTGGGAAAAACTTGTTAAGAAATATCAAACTGCACCAAACCGGAAAAGCATCTGGCAGTTGTGTAATTCCTTCATACCTTTTTTGATTACTTGGTATTTGATGTACCTGAGCTTAGATGTCAGTTATTGGATTACTCTACTTTTAGCATTACCAGCAGCAGGTTTTGTGGTAAGAATTTTTATCATTCAGCACGATTGCGGGCACGGCTCTTTTTTTAAATCGAAACGGGCAAATGATTTCTGGGGAATGGCTGGCAGCATAATTTCATTTACTCCATACCACTACTGGCGTAAAAATCATGCTATTCATCATGCCAGTGCCGGTAAACTTGATCAGAGAGGTATTGGGGATATTTACACTATGACTGTGGAAGAATATTTACAGCAATCACGATGGGGAAAATTAAAATATCGCCTTTACCGAAACCCGTTTATCTTATTTGTCATTATTCCCATTATTTTATTTGTCGTTCTGTATAGGTTGCCAATTTCTGATACTAAAGATTTTAAAAAGTTTCAGCCAAGTGTTTACTTTACAAGCATCGTAATAGTAGCAATAGTTGCAACATTGATCTGGCTTATTGGATGGCAGAGCTTTTTAATGATTCAACTTCCAATAACATTTATTGCCTCAACTACAGGCACATGGTTATTTTATGTGCAGCATCAGTTTGAAGATACTTACTGGAGTGAAAGTAATGGCTGGGATTACACATCAGCTGCAATGCAAGGAAGCTCTTACTATAAGCTGCCGAAAGTTTTACAGTGGTTCACAGGCAATATTGGATTTCATCATATTCATCATCTCAGCCCTAAAATTCCAAACTATCTTCTTGAAAAATGTTATAAAGAAAATCCGGACTTTCAAAAAGCACCCGTACTAACCCTTCGCTCAAGTTTCCGAAGTATGTTTTTAAGGTTGTGGGATGAAAAGGAAAAAAAGCTTATAAGCTTCCATCAATTCAAACGGCGAATGTTAGATCCGACAGGGAATCTATCAAGGAAATAATTTAAAGTTCAGAGACGAGAAAATAACTTAAAACTTTTCTTAAGTTAAGGGGTGATTTAATCTATACTGATTATTTATGAATCCAATCTGGGAAAATAAGTTCAGAATCCGTGCGTTTGATGTTGATGCAAATGGCAGATTAAAAGTCAACACAATTCTCGACTACTTCCAGGATGCTGCTTCGAACGATGCGGAAAGATTAAATTTCGGTTATTCTAATTTTGTTCCAATGGGATTGACCTGGGTTTTGTCCTGGGCAAAATTTGAATTTATAAATTACCCAAACTTTACGGATGAAGTAAAAATTCAAACCTGGGGTAAGAAACAATTCAAACTTTATTCGATGAGAGATTATCTGCTCTTTAATTCAAAAGATGAAATTATCTGTAAAGGAACATCTGCCTGGCTTTTAATTGATTCTAAAAGTCTTCGACCGAAAATTTTGCCTCAACTATTTCCAGATATTAAAATGCTGGATTCAAAAGATGCATTGTCAGACCTCCCACAAAAAATAATTCCTTCACCAAAAACAGAAATTACTTACGTAACTCAAATACGATATTCTGATATTGATTTGAACCAACACGCAAATAACGCTTCCTATATTAAACTTATGCTCGACTGCTTTGACCAGGAATTTCATAAGGCACATACCATAAAATCATTAACTGTTTCATACATTGCCCAATCAAGGTTCGGTGATGAAATTCAATTATACAAAGGAACAGAAAAGGAAAATCCATTGACTCATTATGTCGAAGCAAAGAATTTGTCCAGCAGTAAAATAGTATTTCAAGCTATAGTTGAGTGGAATTGATTATGGAATTCGGCTGGCTATCAGTCATACCACCTTTGTTTGCGATATTACTTGCAATTAAAACACGCCAAGTTTTTCTTTCTTTATTTCTTGGAATAGTTATCGGTTGGATAATTATTTCAAACGGAAACATTTTAAAAGGATTCGAACTTTCCATTCAATCCATAGTAGATGTCTTTAAAGATGCAGGCAATACCAGAGTTGTGATATTCTGTGCATTGGTTGGTGCATTAATTTCGTTGACGCAGGCAAACGGGGGAGTTCAGGGCTTCATTGATTTAATCCAGAAAAAAAATATTGTAACAAGCAGAAGACATGCAAGTGTTTTTTCTTTTTTTGTTGGATGTGTGGTTTTCATTGAGTCATCAATTTCCTGTCTTGTTACCGGAACTATTTTTCATCCGATATTTGAAAAGTTCAAAATCTCCCGAGAGAAACTAGCTTACATCTGCGATACAACTTCTTCACCAATTTGCATCCTGATTCCTTTAAATGCCTGGGGAGCTTATGTTGTTTCACTTCTTGAAAAAGAATCTGCTTACGGTGTATTTGGTGATCCAGTATCACTTTTTCTAAGTACAATTCCTTTAAATTTTTACGCGATACTTTCTGTGCTATTCGCGGGTTTTATCGCATTTAGTTATAAAGATTTTGGTGCGATGAAAAAAGCCGAGCGAAGATCGGAAGAGACTGGAAAAACAATTTCAGATGGTGCTGTCCCGATGATCTCGGAAGATGTAGCCTCATTAAAACCTAAAAAGGGAATTAAGCATAAGTCATTAAATATGATAGTTCCAATAGCTGTAATGATTGTTATGATGCCGGTAAGTTTAATGATAACTGGAAATGGAAATCTGACTTCTGGTTCTGGTTCAACTGCAGTTCTGTGGTCTGTATTATCAGCAATAATAGTTGCTGGAATAATTTCCTTAGTTCAGAGAATTTTGTCTCTTAAAGAAGTAATGGATTACACTCTGAAAGGAATCTCAGGATTAGTTCCGCTTGCTATTCTTATGGTATTAGCATTTTCAATTGGTGAAACTTGCAGAACTCTCGGAACAGGAATTTATGTCGCTTCATTATCAAAAGATTTTTTAAATCCTTCTGTTATTGCACCAATTTTATTTATAACTGCAGCATTCATTTCATTCTCAACCGGCACAAGCTGGGGCACTTTCGCAATTATGATTCCGATTGCTGTGCCTACTGCAGTTTACGCAGATGCCTCGCTACCACTTTCAATTGCTGCAGTACTCAGTGGCAGTGTTTTTGGCGATCATTGTTCTCCGATTTCCGATACAACAATCGTTTCTTCAATGGCTTCTGCTTGCGATCACATCGATCATGTAAGAACTCAATTGCCTTATGCTGTTAGCATTGCAATTGCATCCGCGTTACTTTTTTGGCTTGTAGGCTCGCTTTGATATCAAAACCTTCATAAGGATTAGATTTCGTAATTGTTTTTAACTTGAAATTAAGATAATTATACCCTTGTGAAAAATAATCTTCTTTTAAAAGAACTATCTGTCAAAGGATTTATAATCCTTTTCGTCTTTGTCACTCTGATTAACAACATCCTTGTATTTTCTCACAGTTCAAATTATCTAGATGTTGAGGAGAACAATTACTCCCAGCTAAATAACCAGGCAATAAATCTTCTGCAAGAAACTTACAGTACGAAAGTACATTTCAAACTTCTGGTTGAATCATTCTCAGCCAAATTTTATTCTTATGGATACTTTATTAAAAAGTTGGATCACCATCATAAGATTTTAACGATTATTTCAGAAACGGTTTCGGAATCAAATCTACGCAATTCATCATTTCTAATTGCTGAACTAACAACCAGCACCTAGTTCATTTCAAATACTTCATTCGTAATTCAATTTATTAATATTTCAAAATTTGAAAGGAACTATCTCATGGATACTCCGGAAAAAAGTGATAAAACAACTACATTTTTATTTTATTTTTTCATGGTACAAGTGGCGCTTGGTATGCTGGTTGTAGTTGGATATATAATTTACATGTTTATAGCAGGTTGAAGGATTCCCCTGGTTAACATATTTCATCAGATAAATAATTCTACATGAAGAAAAGAGAACAATGGGGTAGTCGGCTCGGATTAATACTTGCTGTTGCAGGTAATGCTGTAGGACTTGGAAATTTCCTAAGGTTTCCGGTTCAGGCCGCACAAAATGGAGGGGGATCATTTATGATTCCCTACTTTATCTTCTTTTTACTTCTTGGAATTCCATTGATGTGGATTGAGTGGGGGATTGGGAGATATGGAGGAAAGTATAATCATGGAAGTACACCGGGCATGTTTAATCTTCTTTGGAAAAATTCAGCAGCAAAATATCTCGGAGCACTTGGGCTTGTAATATCTATGAGTATCATGATTTATTACACCTACATAGAATCCTGGACATTGGCTTTTAGTTTCTTCTCGCTTAATCAAACTTATTTTGGACTTGCCAGCCACGAATCTATGAGAGGATTTCTTTACAGTTTTCAGGGAAAGGAAACCAGTGATTTCTTCACTACGCTCTGGCCTGCTTATGCATGCATGATCATCACATTCTGTTTAAACTTTTGGATTTTATATAAAGGAGTATCCAAGGGCATTGAACGTCTTGCTATTATAGCTATGCCTCTCTTGTTCATATTTGGAAGTGTACTGGCGATCAGAGTTATTTTTTTAGGTACTCCCGATTCATCAATTCCGGAAAACAGTGTGGCAAATGGTTTCAGTTTCATCTGGAATTTAAATTTTGATCTTATCGGTGAACCCAAGGTTTGGCTGGCTGCAGCAGGACAAATATTCTTTACACTATCTCTTGGTATGGGAGCAATTCATGTTTATGCAAGTTATTTAAAACCAAAAGACGATATTGTTTCCTCAGGATTATCAACTGCAACCATAAACGAAGTAGCTGAAGTTGGATTAGGCGGTTCAATAGCAATTCCTGCAGCAGCTGCATTTTTTGGTGTTACACTTACTACACAAATTGCTTCTGCAGGTGCGTTTGATTTAGGATTTGTTTCGATGCCATTGATTTTTGAAAAAATTCCTCTCGGATTTCTGTTTGGAACGCTTTGGTTTCTTCTCCTATTTCTTGCCGGAATTACATCATCAGTAGCGATGGGACAACCGTTTATTGCTTTTCTTGAAGATGAATTCGGATATTCCAGAAAAAAAGCTACACTCATTCTGGCAGGTATCGTTCTTGTTGCAATTCAGTTCGTAATTTTCTTTTTTGATAAAGGCTTTCTAGATGAAATGGATTATTGGGCTGGTACTTTCGGATTGGTAGTGTTTGCTTTAGTAGAAACGATTTTATTTATGTGGGTATTTGGATCTAAAAAAGCTTGGGATGAGATGAATGAAGGCGGCGATTTTAGAATACCACAAATATTTTTATTTATAATGAAATATGTTACTCCTGTTATTCTGTTAGGTATCATGCTTTGGTGGTTAGTCCAAGACGCAATTCCTATCTTGCTATTATCTAATGTTGAGTCGGATAAGGTACCTTATATTTGGGGTGCCCGTGCTTTGATGATTATCATTACGATAATAATTTTATTTATGATTAAAAGAGCATGGATGAAGAAAGCCCAGGCAAATAGTTGATAAATCAATGTTCAAGTATGATTTTTTCTAAAACTTTTTTACTATGAGTAAAAATAAATTTATGACCTCTGCAAATGAGGTTGTAAGGGCAATGGGGATTGTCTTCGGCGATATTGGTACAAGTCCGATTTATACTCTCACAATAATTTTCTTTCTTATTCCACCAACGCAAGAAAATATTATTGGAGTTTTGTCGCTCATTTTTTGGACGCTTATCTTAATCGTCACAATACAATATGCATGGCTTGGAATGTCGCTAAGTATAAAAGGAGAGGGAGGCATTATTGTTCTTAAAGAAGCTTTAATAAGCACTCTTAAAAAAGGAAAACGATTAAGTGTTGCATCGGCTCTTGCTTATATTGGAATTTCTTTACTTATTGGAGATGGAATTATAACACCGGCAATAAGTATTCTATCTGCTGTTGAAGGATTAGAATTAATTCCTGACTTTGGCGAAGTAACAACTCTTGTTGTTGTCCTAATAACCTGTTTAATCACTATAATTATATTTCTGATGCAAGCAAGAGGAGTTGATAGGATAGCCAAATCATTCGGTCCGATTATGTTAATTTGGTTCGTTTGCCTTTTCGTTTCGGGAGTCTATTATATTTTGGATAATCCATTCATTCTCAAGGCAATAAATCCTTTATACGGTATTAATATTTTGCTCAGCAATGGATTTGTTTCTTTTGTGATTTTAAGTGATGTAATTTTATGTGCAACTGGTGGAGAAGCATTATATGCTGATATGGGGCACCTCGGAGGTAAATCAATTAAGGTTGCCTGGATATTTGTGTTTGTTGCACTTTTTGTCAATTATTTTGGTCAGGGCGCCTATCTTCTTAAGGCTGAATCTGTTTTTCAAATATTATTTTCATCGATTAGAAATATCTCGCCAGTACTTTATGTGCCATTCTTAATTCTGGCATTGCTTGCAACTATCATTGCATCTCAGGCTATGATAAGCGCAGTTATGTCCCTGGTATTCCAGGGAATTAATCTTAGAATCTTTCCACTGATGAAAATTAAATATACATCCACTAAACTGAGAACTCAGATTTACATCGGCTCAGTAAATTGGATGTTATTGTTTGCAGTCTTATTAATGATCTTGATTTTCAAATCTTCAGAAAACTTATCGGCAGCTTATGGATTAGCTGTAACTGCAACTATGACTATTAGTGCAATTTTTATGGCTTGGATATTCTGGAATAAGAAATCAAAACTGAAATTATTCCTGTCAATTTTTGTTCTAGCTTTTGATCTTATTTATTTGGTCTCGGTATTCACAAAAATACCTGCAGGTGGTTACTGGTCGCTAATAATTGCAGCTTTGATAACAATACTCATCCAGATATGGATTCAAGGCTCGGATCAATTAAGAAAAAAATTTCGTTCGCTGGATCTGGATATTTTTATCACCAGCTTTGAGCAGCTTTATTCCACTGAGCCAGCTTTAAAAGGTGAAGCAATCTACTTTGCCAGAATTCTTGATAAAGTCCCGCCATATGTCGTTCATTGCACATTAAGGAGTGGAATTATATATGAAAAAAATATTCTCTTTGCTGTTGAAACAGCCGATGTTCCCTATGGAATAAATTTTTCAGAATTAAAAGAGTATACAAAGGGCTTATATGGTTTATCTGTAACCGTTGGATATTTGGAGGTTCCGGATTTGCTAAAACTGTTTAAGCTACAAGGTATTTCAGAGAAAGTTATTTTTTATGGAGTTGATGACATAAAGACCGGGAAATTCTTTTACAAGATGTATGCTTTTATAAAGAAGATTACTCCATCGTTTGCAAGTTTTTATAATCTCCCTTATAATAAATTGCATGGGGTCGTTACCAGGCACGAATTATAGATTTGTGATAAATTATAAATAACTTTTTCAAAGCAGTAATAATATTGTGATTACTTGCTCATTTATTTTAAGTCTTTTCTGAAGGATAAACATCTATGCATTCATCATTAATTGAGATTCCCGTAATCGCATTACTACCATTCATTTTAATGCTGCTTGCAATTGCGATATTTCCTTTATTCTGGAATCACTTCTGGGAAAAGAATAAAAACAAATTAATTATTGCAGTAATCCTCAGCATACCTGTGGTAATTTATCTTCTTGCAAACGGATTTAGTGAAAAACTCGTTGAGACAATTGTATTTGATTACCTACCATTTATAATTCTTTTAGGCGCTCTATTTACTATAACCGGAGGAATATTTCTTTCAGGTGATATTGCAGCAAAACCTGCGATCAATACATTATTTCTATCAGCAGGTGCTTTGCTTGCATCATTTGTCGGAACCACAGGTGCGGCAATGTTGCTGATAAGACCTGTAATTCAGACTAATAAGCAACGAAAATTTAAGGTTCACACGATATTATTCTTCATAGGTATTGTAGCAAACTGTGGCGGTCTTTTAACTCCATTAGGCGATCCTCCATTATTTATGATGTATTTAAGAGGTGCACCGTTCGAATGGTTTTTCAAATTACTTCCTGAATGGCTTTTTGTGAATATTTTTTTACTGATAATCTATTTTTTTGTTGATAGTTATTATTATAAAAAAGAAGACATTTCTGTTATTAAAATTGATAAAGCTTCAGTCAAGCCATTAAAACTTCAGGGAAAAAGAAATTTTATTTTCTTACTTATGGTCATACTTGCGGTTGCATTTCTTAACGAGCAATATCTATCAATAATCCATTCGAATCATTACTATAAGTTTATTCGTGAAGCCGTTATACTTTTAGCAGCATATTTATCCATGCTCGTAACTCCAAAACTTTTAAGGACTTCAAATAATTTCACTTGGCAGCCAATCCAGGAAGTTGCATACTTATTCTTAGGTATTTTCGTTACAATGGTCCCGTGCCTGTTATACCTTGAATCAAATGCAAAAATACTTGGCATTACATCACCAACTCATTTTTACTATTACACTGGATTATTAAGTAGTTTTTTAGATAATACACCAACTGCTGTAACATTTCATTCGCTGGCATTGGGACTTGGAGGCAGTTCAGGTACTTTGATTGCCGGAATTCCCGAAGAAATTTTAAAAGCTATCTGTACAGGTGCCGTGTTTTTTGGAAGCATGACTTACATAGGCAATGGTCCAAACTTTATGGTCAAGACAGTAGCTGAAGAAAATAATATCAAGATGCCGGATTTTTTTAGCTATATTATAAAATTTTCCTTAATAATTCTTTTACCAGTATTCATTATAACCCAATTACTTATTCTTTAGTTAGAAACATTCAATATGAAATACAAAAGCTTAAATCCGTGGCATACAGTTTCCCCGGGCAATGATATCCCGGAGATAGTCAACAGCATAATAGAAATACCAAAAGGTTCTAAGGCTAAATATGAGCTTGATAAGAAAAGCGGACTCCTAAGACTCGATCGTGTACTTTTCTCAGCTGTGCATTACCCGGCAAACTATGGGTTCATTCCTCAAACATATTGTGAAGATAATGATCCACTGGATATTCTGGTAATCTGTTCAATAGATGTAGATCCGCTATGCATAATTGAAACGAAAGTGTTAGGTGTAATGCATATGGTAGATGAAGATATGAAAGATGATAAAATAATCGGCGTGGCAAAAAATGATATCGCTTTAAATTACATAAATGATTTATCTGAATTACCACCTCATACTATGGTCGAGTTGCAAAGATTTTTTGAAGATTACAAAAAACTGGAAAATAAACATGTGATTGTAAAAGATTTTTTGGGGAAGAAAGAAGCCTTTAGGATAATTAATGTAAGTATAGGTATGTATATTAAAAACCGAAATAAATTAATTTCTGATCATTCATAATTTATAAAAGATGAAAAAATTATTTATTACCATTATCATTCTGTTTGTACCGGTATTAGTTACTTGCCAATCTCAAACCGACACTATATACCTTGCTTTTTGGAATCTGGAAAATTTGTTTGATACAATTGATGACCCAAATATTAATGATGAAGCTTTTTTGCCAGATGGTGAGATGGAATGGACTCAGGATCGTCTGGATAAAAAAATGTATAACCTGGTAAGAGTAATACGAGCAATGAATGATGGAAATGGTCCGGACATTTTAGGCGTTTGTGAAGTTGAGAACCAGGCTGTTCTCGATAGTATGATAAATAAATTTTTACCAGATCTTAAATACAAAACTGCATACCTTGAATCACCCGACAACAGAGGAATAGATAATGGTCTTATTTTTAAAACCGAAAAATTCAAACTACTGAATGTTCAGGCAGATACTGTTCATCTTTCTGACGGTTGGCCAACCAGACTAATCTTTGGAGTGAATCTTCTAACAAACGAAAATAAAAAGATTACTGTTTTTGTAAATCACTGGCCTTCAAGAAGCGGAGGTCAACTAGAATCCGAGCCAAATAGGATTGCAGCCGCACAAACTCTTCGAAATTCTGTGGACAGAATATTTCAAACCGATTCAATTGCAAGTATTTTTATAATTGGTGATTTTAATGATGAGCCAGTGGATGTTTCAGTCCTGGAAACTCTAGAAGCATTCCCGATAAAATGTGATTCATTAAATTTAGATTATGAAATTGAATCTGTAGGAGAATTATTTAATCTCTCTTATGAGGTGTATGAAAAAGGGGAGGGAAGTTATAAGTATAGAGATACATGGAATATGCTTGATCAGATAATTGTATCGGAATCAATTATTATCGGAAATGATTTTAATTATATCTGCAATACTTTCGAAGTGTTCAGGCCGGAGATGATTATGACAAGGTCAGGACAATACGAAGGTACACCTTTTCCAACTTACGGGGGAAAAAGATATCTTGGAGGATACAGCGATCATTTCCCTGTTACAGCAAAATTTAAAATTATAAGGAGCTCAGATTGAAAAAGGAATTATTAATTTTTGGTGCAAGCGGTGCACTAGGGAATGGAGTCACGGAAATATTTCTTAGAAAGAACTATGATAGAATCTATCTGTTCGATTTTAAACACAAATCAATTCCCAACAATGAAGTAAAGCAAATATTAGTTAAAGATTTATCAGTTGAGGAAAATGTTAAAATTGCTTTTAGCAAAGTAACTCCATCAGAAGATACAGCATTTTTTCTCTTTAGTACTGTCGGCGGATTTACTGGCGGCAAAATGATTTGGGAAACTGAAGTCGGATATTTTGATAGAATGATTAATATGAATTTGAAAACAAGTTTTTTGATAGCTAAATATTTTTCACTGCTAGTTAAAGAATCTCACTCGGGTTCAATTTGTTTAACATCAGCACATACAGGTTTGGTTGCTGAACCAGGTAAGGCAGTGTATGGAACATCAAAAGCAGCGTTGATCCATTTAATAAAATCACTGGCGGAAGATGGAAAAGAAATTAACTTATCTGCAAACGCAATAGCTCCATTTATAATTGACACGCCTGCAAACAGAGAATGGATGAAAGATGCTGATTATGAAGACTGGATTAAGCCTGGCGAGATAGGAGAATTTGTTGATTCAATATTTCAAAGCTACAATTTATTATCCGGAAACATATTTCAACTTAAATACCGGTTCAATAAAGACTAAAAAAATACCTATTTAGATCAACTAATTTGTTGATTTTCAATACTGAAATCATTATTGTAGTCATACTCTTAATTAAAAATTATTTGGAAAAATAACCTTTCCTTGATAACAAACATTAAACTTTCAGGAGGAAACTCTATATGGATTTCTCAAGTGTAACAGCTAGCATTTATAACACTATTGCTCAAGCGTCTGGTGATGGTGGAGTTTTGAATTGGTTAACTACTAAATTTGAAGCGGGCGGCGGTTTTATGTGGCCGATTTTGGTTTGTCTGATTCTAGGTCTGGCATTCTGCTTTGAAAGATTATGGACATTGACCCGTTCTAAAACAAATACAAAAAAATTCATTCTGCAGGTTAAAAGAGCTTTGGACGATGGCGGCATTGAACAAGCAAAAGAAGTTTGTTCAAACACGAGAGGTCCTGTTGCTTCCGTATTTCACGCAGGTTTATTAAGAGCCGATGAAGGTCTGGATGCTGCTGAAAAAGCAATTATTGCGTATGGCGGTATTGAAATGGGTTTTCTTGAGAGAGGAATGATTTGGATTTCGCTATTTATTTCGATCGCACCTATGCTTGGATTTACCGGAACCGTTCAAGGTATGATCTCTGCATTCGATGCTATTAAAGAAGCAGCCCAAATTTCTCCTGCAATTGTTGCTGACGGTATTGCAGTTGCACTGTTAACGACTTTGTTTGGCCTGGTCGTCGCAATGATTCTTCAGGTTTTCTACAATTATCTTATTTCAAGAATTGATAGATTAGTTGGTGATATGGAGGAAGCTTCGATTGAATTGATAGATGCTTTATATGAATTAAAAGCCAGAAAATAAATCAATAGAATTTATTAGTTATTAAATCTAAAATATTAAGATGATAAAAAAGAAAAAAACACCTGAAGCGACAATACCCACCTCTTCGATGGCTGATATTGCATTCCTGCTTCTGATCTTCTTTCTTGTTGCAACGGTTATAGATGTGGATTCTGGTATTGGTATGACATTGCCTGAATTTATTGAAGATATCGAAACTGTTGAAGTTCCTAAAGACAGAATGGCTGCTATCCTTATAAATGAAACTGGTGACGTTCTTCTTGATGGTCAGCCTATATCCTTATTTCAAATTACTGCTACATTAAAACCAAGAATTCAATCGAAGATTGATCTGCCAAAGAATAAAAAGCTTATCGTCTCACTCAAAACAGACAGGAGGACAGTCTATAATGCTTACATTCAAGCATTAGACCAGGTAAAAGAAGCTTTCTTCGAAGTGCGTGATGAATATTCTAATTCAAAGTTTGGTACTAAATTCAATGATTTGGATGAAACCTCGCAGAATGAAGTAAAGGAAGCAGTTCCGATTATTATTTCAATAGCAGAACCAGAAAAAATAAAATAAAGGAATTGAAATAATGAAATTTGAAAAGAAAAGATCAAGCACTAAGCAGGAAATTCCAACAGCTTCAATGCCCGACATTATTTTTATGCTGTTGTTATTTTTTATGGTAACTACAACATTAAGAGAAGTTGAAGTTTTAGTAAACTATTCTTTGCCAGAAGCAAAAGCCATTGAAAAAATAGAAAACAGAAGATTGATTTCGTACATCTGGGTTGGTAAAGATGGTAAAATACAAATCAATGATAGTCTCGTTAAAATGGAAGAAATACAAGGCATTATGTATACCAAGAGGCAAGCATTGCCTAACGTGATAGTCTCGCTACGTATAGATAAAAATACTGATATGGGTTATGTAACCGATATTCAGCAGGAACTTAGGAAAGCTTTCTGCCTGAGGATTAACTATTCGGCAAATGTAAAAATATAAACAACATTTAATTTGTGTAACTAAGCAGGCTGGTTTTGAATAATCGCCTGCTTTTTTATTATAGAGGGTAAAATGAATCTAACAGATAAAATTAATAGTGATCTTAAAGAAGCAATGAAGTCAAATGATACTGTCAGACTTCAAACGATTAGATCTATCAGAGCACTTATACTTGAATTTGAAAAAAGCGGTACTGGTAAAAAACTTAATGAAGAAGAAGAAATAAAATTACTTAGCTCGGCAGCAAAAAAACGAAAAGAAGCAATAGAAGAATATGTGAAGGCTGGAAGAAATGATCTAGCATCATTAGAAGAAGCAGAATTAAAAATAATTATGTCATATCTTCCAAAGCAGTTATCGATGGATGAAATAATATTAAAAGTAAAGCAGTTTGCACAGCAGATCGGTGCAAACAATAAGGCTGATTTTCCGAAGCTTATGCCATTGGCAGTTAAAGAATTAAAGGGGATGGCAGATGGAAAGGCTATTAAAGAAGCTGTTGAAAAAGTGCTGGGTGTAAATTGATTCTGCTCGATGCTTTGATCATCACCAGTGTTATTGTAGGTTTTATTCTCGGCTTCAAAGATGGTTTTATCCGTAAACTTATCGGGATTATTGGATTTGTACTTGCTGTTATTGCTGCAGTATTTTTTGCAGGGAAACTTGGATTTTTGATTGAAAGTCTTTTCCGGATTGAATACTATCTTGCAGAAATAATTGGTGGGCTAATAATTTTCTTTTCCATAATCACAATTTTTGTGTTTTTAAAAAGAGTAGTTCATCCATTTGATAAAGTGAATAATCTGATTAACCAAATTGTCGGTGGTATAGTTGGCTCAATTCAGATACTTTTTTTCTTAAGCGCTATCTTCATCATTGTTAATGTTTTTGATTTACCGGATAAGGAAACAAGGCAACAATCAATATTTTACGAAAATACTCACGCAGTGATTCCTTTAACAATTCAATATCTGAGCTATTATACACCTCAACCTCGAAAGCTCATTGAGGATTACATCAATGAAAAAGATACTCTTAAATGATTGATATTTCTGTCTTCGAGAAGCTTGAATTTCAAAAAGTCCTTAGCAATGTTGCCAATTATGCTGCAACTGAAAATGGGAAGAAGTATGTTTTAGATTTGATACCGTTATTTGATATCAGAAGTGTAACCGCTGAAGGTGAAGCTGTAAGTGAAGCAAAAGAAATTTTAATCAGAAATATCCCACCGCAAATCGATTACATCCCTGATCTAATTGAATCCATTTCACAGAGCCGAATTGAAGGTGCTGTGCTTAATTCAAAGAAAATTCTGGAAATATTAAGATTAGCAAAAGTATCCCGTGCATTGCATCTGTTTATAAAGAACAATTCTACTACAGCTCCGGTTTTATCCGGATATCAAAATTCATTGTTTAGTGATAAAGTCTTTGAGCATCATATTGAAAAAGTAATTGATGAATCAGGAGAGATAAAAGAAAAGGCCAGTCAGAAATTATTTGATATCAGAAAACAGGTACGAGAAAAGCAAAGTTCGCTTATCAAGTCAATAAACAGCATAATGAAGTCTCTCGATGCCGATGGAATAGTGAGAGAGGATTACTTAACTCTTCGCGATGGCAGGATGGTCATCCCAATTAAAGCTGAACATAAAAGACATTTACGCGGGTTTATTCATTCTGAATCTGCAACGGGACAAACAGTCTACATTGAGCCCGAACAAACTCTGGAATTAAATAATGAAATTATAACTCTGGGCTTTGCTGAGAAACGTGAAATTGAAAGATTATTGAAAGAATTGACCGGGCTAATTGGAAAAGAGAGTGAGAAATTAAAAGAGACACTTAAAACTATTGCATACATTGATTCTCTTTTCGCTCGTGCTAAATATTCAATTGAAATTCTTGGGGCGTTTCCTTCAATAAATAATATAAAGAGTTTTTACGTAAATGATGCCCGGCATCCGGTGTTACTTAAAAAACTCGGAAGGGAAGCGGCTGTTCCATTAAGCTTTAAGCTTGATGATCAAAAAATAATTGTAATCACCGGACCAAACGCCGGCGGTAAAACTGTAGTACTAAAGACAATTGGTTTGCTCTCTTTACTCCTTCAGTCAGGGATTCATATTCCGGTTCATCCTGATTCTAATTTCCATCTTTTTAAAAATGTTTTGATTGATATTGGCGATGAACAATCACTTGAAGACGATCTATCAACTTTCAGCTCTCATTTAAATAATCTTAAAAATATTTTATTAAATGCTGACGAGAATTCACTTGTGCTGCTTGATGAAATTGGAACAGGAACTGATCCAACAGAAGGTTCTGCACTTGCTGCTGCAGTCCTGTTAGAACTTAGAGATAAAAAAGCATTAGTTTTAGCATCAACTCATCACGGCAGCTTGAAGATAATTGCAAACGACGAGAAAGGCTTCATCAACGCTGCGATGGAATTTGACCATGAGCAGCTTAAGCCTACTTATAAATTTAAGCTTGGGGTACCCGGTTCAAGTTATGCATTTGAAATAGCTAGAAGAATTGGAGTTGATAATACACTAATTCAAACTGCTTCTAATTTTATGGATAGCGATAAATACAAGCTCGAAATCTTTCTTTCGGAGCTTGAAGAGAAATCCAATAAATTAGAGGAAAAACTGAAGCAATTAGAAATCGAGAATACAAGGTTAGCAGGATTATCGGGTTTATATAGAAACAATATCGAAAGGCTTGAAAAGGAAAAGAAAGAGATACTAAAAAAAGCTAAGTCAGATGCAGAAGATTTTCTTAAAGATGTCAACAGAAAAGTTGAAAATGTAATCAAACAGATTCGGGAATCAGGTGCTCAAAAAGATGTGATAAAGGAGGCAAAGAAAATTATAGTTGAACTTAAGGAAGAAACGAAAGAGCTTTATTCACCAGAGGTTGGAAAAGAGATAAATATATCTGATTTTAGTATTGGAAGTTTTGTATCGATTAAAAATACTACCACTTCAGGTAGGATAATTCAGATTGACAAGGAGAGAAGTAAAGGCCTAATTGAATCTGGCTCAATAAAAATGCAGGTTGATCTCAGTGATTTGATCCCAGGTCAGCCAGACTCTGTGCCCATGCCTGCAATTCATCATCATAATATTAGTCAGCCCGTCACGCAATATCGACTTGACATTAGAGGAAGAAAACCTGAGGAAGCTGATTTTGAGATACTAAAATTTATTGATGACTCCTATATGACAGGGCAGCAGAGGGTTGAAATATTACATGGTAAAGGAACCGGTGTACTTAAAAAAACAGTTAAAGATATTCTTGATAAGCATGAAAAGGTAAAGAATTATTATTTTGCACCAATTGAATTCGGTGGAGAGGGTATAACAATAGTCGAATTAAAATAGGGCAGTGTTGTTTAGAAAAATTTTAATTACTAACAGAGGGGAGATTGCGGTAAGAGTAATCAGAGCTTGCCGTGAACTCGGAATTAAATCAGCCGCAATTTATTCAGATGCGGATAAAACTTCACTTCACACTAGATTGGCTGATGAAAGTTATCACATCGGTAATTCTCCTGCACAAGATTCCTACCTGAATAAAGAAAAGATTATAAAACTTGCCATTGAAATCGGGGCCGATGCTATACACCCTGGCTACGGATTCTTTTCTGAAAATGCTGATTTCATTAAGGCCCTTGAAAATAATAAAATTACATTCATTGGTCCTTCTTCAAAATCTGTTTCGCTAATGGGTAGCAAGACTGAAGCCCGAAAATTAATGGAGAGAAATAACGTTCCGATTGTTCCGGGCACAACAGAAGCAATTAAATCAGTTAAGGATGGTTTAAAGATTTCGGAAGAAATTGGTTATCCTGTTCTTCTCAAAGCAGCAGCAGGCGGCGGCGGCAAAGGAATGAGAAAAATTTCTTCGAGTAATGAATTTGAATCTGCATTCGAAGCTACAAAGAGGGAAGCATTAAAATCTTTTGCTAATGATGATATCTACATTGAAAAATATGTTGAAAATCCAAGGCATATTGAAGTCCAGATTTTTGGTGACAAGCATGGAAATTACGTCCATTTATTTGAGAGAGAATGTTCAATCCAACGCCGGCATCAGAAAATAATTGAGGAGGCTCCATCATCATTTGTCGATGATTTAACACGCAGGAAAATAACCTCGGCAGCAATCGCTGCTGCAAAAGCGTGTAATTATTTTAATGCTGGAACTGTTGAGTTTTTGATGGATTCAAAAAAGAATTTTTACTTTTTGGAGATGAATACAAGACTTCAGGTTGAACATCCTGTGACTGAATTTATAACTAGTATCGATTTAGTTAAAGAACAGATTTCTGTTGCTGCTGGAAATAATCTCTCATTCAAGCAAAGTGATTTAATGATTAATGGTCACGCTATCGAATGCAGAATTTATGCAGAAGACCCTTTAAATAATTTTTTGCCATCAACTGGACCAATTATCCACTATATCCCTCCCTCAGGACCAGGTGTTCGTGTTGATTCCGGATTTGATCTTGGTTCACAAATCACTGTTCATTATGATCCATTAATCTCAAAGCTTGTCTGCTGGTCTGATACTCGTGAATCTGCAATTAATAGAATGTTGAGAGCATTATCCGAATACGTCATTGGCGGATTGATCACAAACATATCTTTTCTAAAAATGATTATCGCACATCCTTTTTTTAGAATAGGGGAGTTTAATATTAATTTTCTTAACAATGAATTTATGAGTGGGCTGAAAAAGTTAGATGACATTAAATATATTCAGGAAATTGAACGAGTCTCTGCTATATTTGCATCAATACAAAAATCAAAATCATCATTTAATAATCTGCCAACCAAAAAGACAGATTCGCTTAATCAGTGGCAGGAGCAGATGTATGAATGATTTCGTAGTGAGCGTCAATAGCTCAAAATTAAATATAAGAGTTTTAAACGATAATGAATTGACTGTCGATGATGAAAAGTTTAATTATGAACTTATTCCTGTTTGTGATCATTCATTTATTTTAAAGCTAAATAATAAAGTATTTGAGCTCACATCTGAAAAAGTAAATAGTGATCTTTTTAAAGTTCTTATTCAAGGATATCATTCTGAAGTTACTGTAAGGACGGCGTTACAGGAAAAAGCTTTCAAGCTACTGGAGAGTTCAGCAAGTTTTCATCATCATCATATGAATGTAAAAGCTCCTATGCCGGGGCTAATTTTGAGGATTAAAAAAAATGTGGGAGAAAAAGTTGAACAGGGTGAATCAGTAATTATTTTAGAAGCAATGAAAATGGAAAATGATTTAAAGGCTCCTGCTTCCGGAATTATTGAAAGTATTTTTGTCACAGAGGGTTCAGCAGTAGAAAAGGGATTTAATCTTTTTACTATTGGATAATTATTATTATAACTAACTTATTCTATTAACTCAAATAGGAGGGATTCATTTGAAAAAGTACGTTTACATTATCCTGTTGATACTAGGAGTTTGTCCGGGTATCATTCTGGCTGGAGGTTTTCAGCTAAACGAACACGGGGCAAAACCTATGGGACTTGGAGGTGCATTTACTGCTATCGTAAATGATGCTTCAGCAGTTTACTGGAATGGTGCCGCATTAAGTTATCTGGAAGGAACTAATTTTTTAATTGGTGCTGCGATAATTGCGCCGAGTACGTCTTTTAGGGGTGTAACACCTGCAATAGACAAATCGACCATGAAAAGTCAGACCTTTTTTCCTCCGCATTTTTTCGCTTCTCATAAAGTTTCTAATGATTTTTCAGTTGGACTCGGTGTCTCCGTACCATTTGGTTTAGGCACAAAATGGCGCGATGACTGGATGGGAAGATATTTAGCTGTAGAAACCGAGCTGCAAACAATTTCATTTCCACTTGTAATTTCATGGGCGATTTTAGAAAATCTGTCTATAAGCATTGGGGGTTCTTATAGCTTTGCAGAAGTTATAATAGCACAAGCGAATTCACAGACTCCATTTGAAGGTGATGCTTTTATTCATCTTGAAGGTGATGATAAATCAGCTTTTGGGTACAATGCAGGAATTATGTGGAAACCTAGCAAAGACTTATCAATTGGTGCTGCATTTAAAAGCGAAGTGGATTATTCATTCGAAGGGACAGCAACTGCAACAGGAGCTGAGCAGCTCGCTGCAGCACTCCCAAAAGGAAATATATCTGCTGAACTTACAACTCCATTGAACATACAGGGGGGCATTGGATATAGGGTAATCGAACAACTTCAGCTCTCGGCAGATTTTCAGTGGGTCGGCTGGTCAAGTTACGATAAATTAGCAGTTGATTTTGAGGATGAAGCTTATGAAGACATTTCACGTCCAAGAAATTATGAAGACACTTATGCTATAAGGTTTGGTGCTGAATACTTTCTTGATAAACAATTTTCATTCCTGGGTGGAATTTATTTCGATGCGATGCCGGTTCAACCGGAATATTTAAGTCCTTCTTTACCAGATGCAGATAGACTGGGTTTTAGCCTTGGTATCGATGCAAAGATATTCGAAAATTTTGGTGTTAGCGGTTCCTACTTGTTTATACGGTCTGCTGAACTGACTGTAACAAACTCCCACGAAATTTATACACCATATGATGAAGGCAATGAGGAATCTGCTTCCAGGTTTAATGGAACATATAATTCCTCAGCTAGTCTGTTTTCATTTAGTTTATATTATAATTTTTAATAGAAGGAGGAAAGAAAAATGAAAAAAATAATTGTAACCTTAAGTCTTCTTTCTATTATTGCATTAGGCATAATCGGATGTGAAGATTATACTGACTTAACTGCACCTGAGTTAAATCTTGGCTCTGCAGATTTTACAAGATTTGTATCTATTGGTAACAGTCTTACAATGGGTGAGCAGTCATCTTCAGTTTTTGAATCTGCGCAGATGTATTCGTTCGGAAATATTATTGCAAATCAAGTTGGTGCAACCTACGCGCAGGCTACTTTCAGCGAGCCCGGAACAGCAGGAAGGTTAGAGATTGCTTCACTTAACCCGTTTACTACTTACGTCAATCCAGGCCAAGGTAATCCGACCAATTTGACTTATCCTGCGTCTTATAATAACCTTGGCGTTAAAGGTGCGTTTCTTTATGATGTTCTAAACGCAAGAAATGCAACGACTTGTTATACCAATAACTTACCGCCACCTTATAGTCCTTTTAATACACCAAATCCTCTGTTCAATGCAGTATTAAGGGGATTTGGAACACAATTAGAATTAGCAATGGCTCAACAACCAACTCTAGTTACATTATGGATTGGAAATAATGATATACTTGCATTTGCAACCCGTGGAGGATTATTTCCACCAACTGATCCCGCTGTGTTTCAAACCCAATATACACAGGTATTGACAGCTTTAAATTCAACCGGTGCTCAGATTATTATCGGTGGAATGCCAAATGCTCTTCTCACTCCATATTTTACTACTGTTGGTCCAGGCGTTGGACAGGCAATTTCAGGTATTCCTGGTGCACAGGGCCTCGTCTATCAAACCACAGGAGCTCCAGGTATTGCAATCGCCAGCGCAACGGACTTAATCAATAAGAATGTGTTAATTACTTTAAGTGGTTCTGCAGCGGCAAGCTTAATAGGGGATCAAACAGGGAAGTATTATACGGATAACGGAATTCCGGTACCTCCTGGTGTAAATATAGCTTTCCCATTTGGATTGACCCCTGAAAATCCTTTCCCGAATGGTTTAGTATTAGATCCAAATGAAATAGCTGCATACTCAGCCTTGAGAGCTGGTTACAATCAGATTATTTCTGGTTTGGCTACTTCGTTTAATTATTCAGTGATTAATTGGGAAAACCTATTTACTCAATTGGCAAGTTCTGGTGGCTTGGCTGTAAACGGAATTACATATTCTGCAACATATGTTACAGGAAACTTTTTTAGCTTAGACGGGATTCATCCGACAAGTCAGGGGTATGGTATTATTGCCAATGAATTCATCAAAGCAATTAATAACAAATACGGTGCTTCAATTCCTTTAGTTGATGTTTCTACTATTCCCGGAAGCCTCGTGTTTAAGGGAGATGTCTCAATGGGCAAATATGGAATACCAATAATTCCTTACGGTTCTTTAGATAACGTTTTGTTCTAATTTATAGGGATGGTCATCCATCCCTCTTTTTTATATAATGAAAACAAAATTTTACATAATACCTGCATTACTGGTAACATCCTGGATTGTTAATTCTTGTTCACCATTTGAAGAAACACAGAAGAATCAGGAAACTGAAAAAAAGAAAAGTGTGGATTCCGTGTATATCTTTGATGAAATTCCTCCCGAGGATAGCTTCAAATTTGAAACTCCGGTTCAGCAATCGGTTGATGTTTATGTTGTTCAGATAGGTGCGTTTTCAAATCTTGGAAGCGCTAAAGATTTTGCAGAACAGAGCAGGGAAACATTAAATAAAGATATCAAAGTGGAATTCAATGATAAAAAGAATCTTTACGTAGTTTGGATTCATCCGCCTTTCCAGGAAAAAGGTGCGGCAGAATCATTCAGAAATGATTTAAAAAATTACGAAGAATTTAAGGATGCCTGGATCGTTACGGTAGAATCAAAAAAATAATAAAGGGTTAAGCCAATAAAAGCTTAACCCTTATCTAGATTCCCCTCACTGATCGAACAAAAAATATCAATAATAATTAAGAGAAAACAAAATTTTATTTAATTAAAACCGAACGCCCAATCAACAGATCCTTTTTTGAAATTTATCTCTGAATATAATGGTTTAGGTTCTGGATACGCTTCGATTTCTTCGTGATATTCTTCTTCAACTTTATCCAGGTTTTCAAACTTGATTTTTTCATTTTCTTCTTTCAAATTGCTTAACGTCTCAGCTTCAAGTGCAAATTCATCCATAAGGATTTTATTCTCATTGGTATCATCAGAACTATTAACTGAGTTATCTAATTCAATAGTTGTCAGTTCCTCCTGAACTAAAACTTGTGGATTTGGATTTACATCTTCCACCTGTTTTACTGGTAATTCCACTGGTTCTGAATCGATTTGATTTTTACTACTTTCCACATCAATATCTTCAACAACATTTTCAAGCAACTTTTTGTTTTCAATATCTTCCAGAGCAGAGTTGACACTTTCATAAAGAGGAAAAATCTTCCCTATGGAGTTGAGAGTGAGAAAAACTCTGGATTTATCAGTCGGTTCTATGATCACCAAATTTCTATTTTTTTTCTTAAGCTTTTTATAGCCACTTACTAATACACCAAGAAATGTTGAATCTAGATGCTGGCAATCGCTAAGGTTTACAATTATATCTATATCAGTACCAAGGATAGCCTCATTCAAATATTCTCTGAATTCAGTTGCCTCATTAAGAGTTGCCCTGACTAAGTTAACATTAATTACGATTGCATACTTTTTTACTTGTCTTTCAAATAATTCCATTTACTCTCCTATAGAAAATTATTATAACCTGTTTGATATTTTTGTCGTTATTTTTCATTATTCGTGCCAAAATGAATATTTACGATTAAACTTTTCAATTAGTGATTTAATATCAATTCAAAAATCAATTATTCAAACCATGATACTATTTCAAGCTGCCCAGTTCCGGGATATCCAGGAGGTGAAGCTATCATTAATCTATCATCGTAACGATATCTTCTATTAAAACCCCAGATTTCACTTCCTTGAATTACTCCAATTTGAACCCTGCTATAATTTTGAATTCCACCTAATAAATTGATATTTCCGTTTGGTTTTGTAAACGATGGCCATCCGGCACCGAAACCACCTTTTTCACAATAGATCGATGCATGAATATCAATGCTAGATTGGTTAGCCACATTATTTGTAATCAATACATTATTTTTTGATACAATACCAAGCATATCTTTAGAATCTGGGTTGATTCTTGGATCTGAGTTATAAACAATGTTATCATCTAGATAAATGTTCCCTTTGGGTGCTGTTCCATTACAGGCCACAGTATATTGCCCTTTAACGACTCCTTTAAGCCTGAGAATTGAATTTTCAGCATAAATAATTCCATTTGGTGCAAATGAAGAAGCTAATTCAGTTGTCTCAGGATCGCTATATTTAAATCGATATTTTATGCTGTCGCCAACAAAAGTCACATAAACAGTATCTTTACCAGAAAAAACATGACCATCATCATTTGCCAATGATTGTATGTTATCCAAACCACTTGCAGGAAAAGTTAAACTCACGCCAGATTCAAATCCTCCATAGAACATTGGTGCATCTAGTGCTTCGGACTGATAATATTTAACAGTTCCATTTGTTGTGGCTTTACCTTGAAATACCGGATGCCTGTATGCATTAATATTTCCTTGAGAGTGAAATGGACCCCAAATAGTATCTTTGTTTGACCAATAAAGATTGGTTGGATCATTTATAGATAAATAAGCAAATTTTGCAAAACTACTTGGCTGAAAAATAACTTCAATAGTTTTAGAAATGCCACCATAGTTTCCAACTGTAGTTAACTTTCTTATATTTCTCCAAGGATCTAATACTTGAATGTCAACATCAAAATCGCCGCTTTCAAAATCAATGTTAGAATAACCATCATCCCAAGAACTGTTTAAAAATATTTCATTACAAGCTAAATTTGTAGCACTTACCGCAATATTGTGAGCTTTGGTTTTAGCATTATAATCTACCATATTCTCCACTGTTCGAGTGGTCATTTTACTAGAGTTGCTTCCCATTATCATATAGAGTATACTGAAGCCAAGAACCAAATAAAGTGATAATTTACCCATCCTGTTTTTACCTCCTTAACGATTAAAAAGATTTCTAGCTGCCATTCTAATTTGTCTCCAGAAAATTGTCTGGTATTTTTCATCATAGGCAGCAACATCTTCTACTGTGATATCAATTTGCATTGTATAAATTTCTCGTGGATCAGCTATAGGAAAGTTTAATTTTGTACCTAAAGCATTAAAAAATTCTATATTAAATTGAGTTAAACCAAGATTTACTCCGACGGGATTTTCATTGTTTACAACCCTGTATAAAAATCTATCCCGGGGATTCGGAGTTCCAGGGATGTCGGTTGCAGGATCGAAGTAATAATGCATAGTGTCTACAATACCGTCTTTATCTACATCTGTTAAATATTTAATACTAATCGAATCTGCATCCAGAATTGCATCGGTAGGAATTGGAATTTGTTTCCAGTCAGCACAATACCCAATTCTTCTAAAATCAGTTTCCAGAATCTGTACAACAGTTGCTAAATTTGTTTGTGCCACCAAATTTCCTGAACCCCTATAAAGGTCTTCAGTAGATGAATTGTTAACTCTAAAAATGGAAAGCATTAATATGCCTCCAATAATTATAGATCCGATAATATCCAGAATTACATTTGTTCCCATTTATTCTCCTATCTGAAATACCAATAACTAAATATAGATGCAGTCCTAAAAGTGTCTGCAGGCGCAAATGGACTGGTGATAGTAACATTAATTTTTTTATGCCAAGTTCGATTATTTGAAAATCCCTCAATATTATTTGGAGTTACGTAAACAACCTCGCAGGCAATATCAAATATTGCAGAAGGCATTGTACTATCTCTTTTAGTAAATCCATGATAATCATCAAAATCATTAAAGGTTGCTTCTGTTTCTCCACCATCAGGGCCTAATACAGATGATAATTGAGTAAGAAGTGTGACGGAGTTAGTATCAGTATTATGATCAAAAGATTTGCTTTGTGCTTCTTCTATTATTGAAGTGGCAATTGAAGTTGCTAAGACACCGTATTGAGCCTGATCTCTTGCAGCTTCATTATTGAGGTTGCTCGTGTTTACTCTTAACACTATGGCTGAAAGCAATATCATTGCACCCATAGTCATCATTGTTTGTCCAGTATTCATTATTTAATAATTTCTTTTAATATTTTGATTGAAAATTATTTACCAGGGTATTCCACCTTATATGCCACTTCGCCTTCGGTAATATTTTCCCTCAAATAAATATATAATTTCATTTTCAGTAATTATTTCAGACAATTTGCGAATTTTTTACTGTAGCTATTTGATAGTCTATTTTAAATCGAGGCACAGAAATGTTGATATTTAGGCCGTTTTAATAAATACGTCCTCCATAAGATGCTAAGCAAATATAATGGTGAGCTGAACCGAACTTATTTTTACTACTTTGACTTTAATAACTAGTTTTTTCTTTAGTTTTATTTGATTATTTTTTGAGAAATTTCAATCAATAAATTAAGTTGGAGGGTGTTAAATGGCTTTTTCATTGAACAAAATTATGCTTATTGGTCGACTTGGCAAGGATGCAGAGACCAGATTTACTACGAATAATGTCTCTGTTACTAATTTCACGCTAGCGACTGACTATAGTTATAAGGGAAAAACTGGTGACTGGGTGAATGAAACCACCTGGCATAATATAGTTTCATTCAATCTCTCAGATTACTTTAAAGAAAATCTGAAAAAAGGAAAAAAGTTTTATGTTGAGGGAAGGCTCAGCAAAAGAGATTATACTGACAAGGACGGAGTAAAGAGATACAGTACAGAAGTTATTACAGATAAACTGATTCCACTTGAGCCCTCTTCAGAAAGCGCATCTTCAGAAAATGCAGAAACAAGTGTTGAACCAACGGTAAGCAACGACAACGAAGATTTGCCTTTTTAGTTTATTCATAGCTGAGGATTTGAATTTTCGTGGAGATTGATTGGTTAAACCAGGTAATTTTATTAATAATACTATTATTGCTGTCAGCTTTTTTTTCTGGTTCTGAGGTTGCATTTTTTTCGGTTAAGCAAAAAAACATTGAGGAAGACTTCAAATCCTCCAAGATTATCTCACGCTATGCTGCTAATTTGATAGCATTTCCCAGAAGATTACTCATCACAATTCTTGTTGGAAATACGCTTGCAAATGTTGCCATATCTATTGTTTCTGTTACTCTTGCACTTGAGATAGCCTACTTATATAATGTTACAATTAATCTAATTTTAACGTTTCAAATAATATTAGTCACAATTATTATTTTGCTCTTTTGTGAACTTCTTCCCAAAGTATTTGCTTCTAAGCATCCAAATCTCACGATTAGGCTAATTGTATTACCGATATATTTATTCAGTTTGATTATCTATCCTGTTTCTGAATTAATCACCGAAGCTATCAGGTTAACATTTTCAAAAATTAAATTTGATAAATCAAAATCAGCAATTACCGAGAAAGAAATTTCGGACCTTGCTGAGCTGGGTCATGAAAGAGGTACACTGGAAGAGGATGAACAGGATATTATTTCAAGCTTTGTTGAATTTAAGTCTGTCCTTGTCAGCGAAGTGATGACTCCTCGCGTTGATATGGTTGCTGTCCCATACAATGTTAGCATCGAAGTACTAATTGAAACAATTAATAAAAGCGGATACAGCCGTTTTCCTGTTTATCAAGAAAGTTTGGATAAAATTATTGGCATTGTGCACGCCAAAGATTTACTTCCATATTTGATAAATAAATCATTCATAAAAGTGGAAACAATTTCAAAAATTACCCGTGAAGTACTTTTCGTTCCGGAGAGAAAAAAAATTAGCGACATGCTTAAGGAATTTCAACAAAAGAAAATGCATTTAGCTGTTGTGGTTGATGAATTTGGCGGAACTTCCGGGTTAATAACTCTTGAAGATATTATTGAGGAAATAATTGGAGAAATCTGGGATGAGCATGATCCTGAAGAAGATGCAATTAAAGTAATCTCGCCAGAAAAAATAAGTGTACTGGGCAAGGTACCAATCACCGAGGTCAATGAACTGATTGGTCTTGAATTATTTCCCGCAAGCGACGAGTATGACACGATAGCAGGTTTGATTATAAATCAGGCAGGAGACATTCCTAAAGAGGGCTATTCTTTTAATCTTAATAACTATAAACTGACAGTTAAAGAAGTATTGAAGAAGAGGATTAAACGAATAGAATTAAACAAAATTTCCTAATTCAAAATCTAAATGAAAAAGAGCTGTTTCATACAAGCAGTTATGGTCATCACTATATTAGTTGCTGCAGCGGTCTATATTATTCAATATAAATTAGATGATTGGTTTATAAAACCCACGAAAGATTTTCTTACAAGTGAAGCAATTAAAAACTGGGATGATGAAGCCAAACACATTAATGATTCTGTCCATAAAGATTCCCTGAAAGCATTAATCATTTATTATATTGATAATATAAAGTCGATGAAAGAAGTTGTAAATTTGGATGAAGAAAAATTTTTAACAGAAATTAAAATTGTTATTCAGGACAGTATTATAACTGAGGAAGATATATCAAAATTAACTTTGTTATTGAAAAAGGAACAAAATGAGAAATCCAAGAGCAACAGAAATTAAAGTTGGTATAACGGTATTGTTAGGTTTACTGGTATTTATCTGGGTATTGGGTTGGGCTAAAAATTTTACTTTATCTTCATCTGACAACCAGATTAAAGTTAGGTTTAACAAAGTATCCGGACTTGAAATAGGTAATAATGTTACTGTGAATGGAGTAAGAAGAGGACACGTTAAGGATTTTTTTATAGATGGTTCATCGGTTATTGTAACATTGAGCATAAGTAATGATATAACACTAAAAAAGGACGCTGAATTTTCATTGGAGAGTACTGACCTTATGGGAGGAAGAAAAATTGAAGTATATCCCGGAAAATCTGTTGATGATTTAGATTTATCCGAAATTCAGAAGGGTAATTATATAAGTGATATTGCAGGTATGATATCTTTATTCAGCGATATTCAGGATAAAATAAGTATCATCGCTAATGAGTCTGTGAAAACACTTCAAGGAATAAATTCGCTTCTTCAGGATGAAGCATTTATACAAGGTTTACGGACAAGCATCTCCAATTTGAATAATGTTACTAGTAAGCTTGATAAAGTGTTGACAGAAAATCAACAGAACATAAAGGAGATTTCCGAGAACACTAAAGAAATTACATCTGACACAAAAGATTTAATAAAAGAGAATAAGGAAAACATAGAACGATCATTAGTAAATTTAAATGCTGTTTTACTCAAATCAGATTCTCTCATTACATCATTAAACTATCTCACTCAGGAAACTGCAGCTGGCGGAAATAATCTGGGTAAAATTCTTTATGACGATTCTCTGTATAACAATCTGGTGAAGTCGATGGAACTAATAAAGGAATTAAGCAAAGTTCTTCTTGATCAGATTCAAACAGATGGTATAAAAGTAGACGCATACATTTTCTAGAATAAATGATTTTGACGATATGGTGCTTGGCTTAGGAATAGACATAATTGAAATTGAGAGAATAAAGAAAAGCATTGAGCAATACGGCGAAAGGTTTCTCAACAAAGTTTTTACTAACGAAGAGATCAAATATTGTAATTCAAAGTTCAATAAGTACCAGCATTACGCTGCGAGGTTCGCTGCAAAGGAAGCAGTTTATAAGGCGCTTGCATCCGGCTGGAAGGAAGGTCTTCGCTGGAAGGATATAGAAATCCAGAATGATGTTTCTGGTATGCCCTCAATTAACCCGTCTGGGAAATTACAAGCATTTCTTTCTGATAATACACAATTAAGAATTTCTATTAGCCACTCAGAAAATTATGTAACGTCTGTAGCAATAATCTTCCAAAATAGTCCTAAATAGAGTTTCTCAAACTTTTCTTTTCAATGCATACCATTATAGACAATTGATATTAAAGGCTGATATTATTAGTTTTTCAATCAATATTTGAAAAAATTAATTAATCGGTATGTTTACTAAATTCTATAAAATATTTAACTACTCAACAATTGGTATAGTTTTAATTTTTTTAGTTTTGATTCTCACTGAATCAATTCCGAGGGAAACTTATGTGCCGCTATTAGTTATTACGATAATAATTTTGATAGCCAGAATAGCACTGAGAATTTATTTGCATTCATATCTTAAAAAACAGAGTAAAGGAGAATAAGACTTCGAACCCTCGAAACGAACAAATGGTAAACTTAATGCAAAGGTGCTCATATTAAATCAGAGCTACGAACCCCTCACTATCTGCAATATTAAGAAAGCTGTTATCCTTATGTATTTAGGAAAGGCCGAACTCGTTTTAAAGGATGACGGTAAAGCAATCCGATCTATGCAATCAAAATATCCCTGGCCTAGTATTATTCGCTTAAGTCGATTTGTAAGTGTTCCATATAAGAAAGTTGTTCTTACCAGAAAAAATATTCTTAGAAGAGATGGATATAAATGTGCTTACTGCGGAAGGGGAGATTTAACTTTAACGATGGATCATATTATACCGAAAGCCAGAGGTGGTGACGATTCCTGGGAAAATCTTGTTAGTGCTTGCACGAAGTGCAACAATAAAAAGGGAGATCGAACTCCGGGTGAAGCTGGACTGTCACTTCTTGTAAGGCCATTTAAGCCAAGTCATATTGTGTTCATTAAAAATGTGGTTGGACGTATTGATGAAAAATGGAAGCCTTATCTGTATCTCTCTTGACGGTTTTCCTGATTCATAAAAAACATCTATTATTCTTATCTTTGAACTGCAATTTCAACTATTTCAATATTTTATGAAGAAAAAAAGAATTCTTAGTGGAATGCGTCCTACAGGAAAACTTCACATAGGCCACTATGTTGGAGCTCTGGAAAACTGGGTGCATTTGCAGGATAAGTATGAAAGCTATCATCTTATTGCAGACTACCACGTCCTAACGACTGATTTAAATACGACTAATATTTACTCTGATACAATTGATATGCTGATTGACTGGCTTGCTGCTGGTTTGGATCCTGTAAGAAGTCCGATGTTCAGACAGTCGCAAATAAAAGAGCACACAGAATTGTATTTGATTTTTAGTATGCTCATCACAGCAAACAGACTTGAACGCAATCCAACAGTTAAGGAACAAGCGCGTGCATTACACATTGAGCAAATAATTTACGGGCATCTTGGGTATCCGGTACTTCAAGCAGCAGATATACTCTTATATAAAGGTAATGCTGTTCCTGTTGGAGAAGATCAGGTTCCTCATATTGAAATTACAAGAGAGATTGCCAGAAGATTTAATAACCAGTACGGTGAAGTTTTTCCTGAACCAGAAGCACTGCTGACAAAATTTTCACGCTTACCTGGATTGGATGGTGCTGCAAAGATGAGCAAATCTCTAAACAATACAATTCTATTATCTGATGAACCGGAAATAGTAAAGTCTAAGCTTAGAAAAGCTGTAACTGATCCACAGAAGATAAGACGTAATGATCCCGGACGCCCGGAGATATGTTTGATTTTTTCTTACCACAGAAAATTTAATCCATCACAGGTTCAGCAAATTGAAACTGACTGTCGTTCGGGAGCTCTTGGTTGTGTTGATTGCAAGCTGAACTGTTCTGAAAAAATATCTTCGTTTCTTGCACCTATTATTGATAAGCGAAAACACTATGAAGCCAATATGAAAGAAGTTTTGGATATTCTTTCAGATGGTGAAGCAAGAGGCAAAAAAGCGGCTAAGGAAACAATGTCAGAAGTTCACGATAAAATGAAGTTTGGGTGAGATGTATAAAGTCAAGCTAAATCAGTTTGAAGGTCCATTAGATTTGCTTCTATTTTTTATCAAGCGGGATGAGTTAAACATTTATGATATACCAATTGCTAGCCTGACCAAAGAATTCCTGGAGTATGTTAACCTTATAAAAATTCTTGACTTGGAAATTGCAGGTGATTTCATTTTGATGGCTTCAACACTAATGCACATTAAAGTGAGAATGCTTTTACCTAGGGAAATTGATGAGAAAGGGGAGGAGATTGATCCAAGAGCTGATTTGGTTAAAGCTCTTCTCGAATATAAAAGATATAAAGAGATGTCGGAGGAGCTATCCTATTTCGAATCGAACCAGCGTAAAAGAAAATTCAGAGGAAATTTTTCTGAAGATTTGAAAGAGGCACCAAACGAATTTAATATTCTTTTAAAGAATGTTTCAATTTATGATCTTGCTAAGGCATTCAAATACGCAGTTGAGCAGATTAAAAATGAACCGGTACACCAAATTCAAAAACTGAATATTTCAATCGAAGAGCAGATAGAATTTATCGAAAATAAATTAAAAGAATTTCCTGAACTTCACTTTCTAAAGTTAGTTGAGGAAATAAGAGAAAGAATAAGAATAATTGTTACTTTTATTGCATTGCTTGAGATGGTAAAGATAGGCAGAATCGGAATTAAGACTACAAAATTATTCAACGATTTCATCATAACTCAAAAAGAAAATGGATAACGCATACATTTCTGTAATCGAAGCTTTAATATTTTCATCAGATGATTCTTTATCTGCAGCTGAAATAATAAGCGCTATAAAATCTATCGATGGCGAGGATGTAGAATTAACAAAGGATGAAGTTGAGAGTACAGTTGATCTTCTTAATCAAAAGTACAACGATAGTGGTAATTCATTTAGAATACTTAGAATTGCAAATGGATATTTATATGCTACATCAGAAGCATTCTCAAAGTATGTTGGTTATCTTTCCTCTGAAAGAACTAAGCGAAGACTAAGCCAGGCAGCTCTTGAAACGCTTTCTATCATTGCATACAAGCAGCCAATTACAAAGCCTGAATTGGAATCTATTCGTGGTGTTAATTCTGATTATATTTTGACAACATTGCTTGAAAAGAATCTTATTACAATCAAAGGAAGAGCAGAAACGGTTGGAAGACCATTGCTCTATTGCACAACAGATGAGTTCTTAAAATACTTTGGTTTGAATAATCTTTCCGATTTGCCGAAACCAAGAGAGATTGATGAAATTATGCTGGATGAGGATTTCATTGAACAAAAAAGAAAAATTATGATGACTGATTTGGAAGAGAAACTTGAGGAATCCATTGGAGGAGCAACTGATGACAGTAGTCCGGATCAATAAATTTCTGGCGGATAGTGGAATCAGTTCCAGACGAAAATCTGAAGAATATATCTCTCAGGGAAGAGTTGCAGTTAATGATAAAATTGTAACTGAATTCAGCCACAAAGTCGACATTGAAAAAGATATTGTTACTCTTGATGGCGAAAAGATAAAACCAAAAAAACATATTTACATTCTTCTAAACAAACCTAAAGGATATATCACGACAGTTTCAGATGATAGGAACCGTCGTACGGTAATGGATTTAGTGAAGTCGAAAGAAAGAATTTATCCGGTTGGAAGACTAGATTATGATACAACAGGACTTTTATTTTTGACTAATGATGGTGAATTATCTCAGTTACTCACGCATCCTGGAAATAAAGTTCCAAGAGAATATGAAGTGAAAATAGATAAGCCGCTGGATGAAGATGATAGACAGAAACTTTTGCAAGGAATTTCGCTTGAAGGGAAAAGAGGCAAGTTTCTTAAAATTACTTTTCCCTTTCACAACGATAAGAAAATTGCTTCGATAGTTTGTGAAGAAGGAAGAAACAGATTCGTCAAAAGAATGTTCCGAAAATTGGATTACACAGTATTGGAATTGAATCGCTTTAGCTTTGCAGGAATTATGCTGGATGTGCCACCGGGTAAATCCCGCAATCTTACTTACAATGAAATTCAAGAATTAAAACAAAAATATACAGACTGAATTAAAAAGGAGAAATTGTGGAAAGCAACCAAATTGATATCAATGTATTAATTAAACGCAGATACGAAGAACTTGATGAGCTTAAGAGCAAAGGAATTGAAACTTTTGCATATTCGTTTGATGTTGATAATTACTCGGAGGATATTAAAAATAATTATGAGCAGTATGAAGGCAAAGATGTAAAAATCGCCGGAAGGATAATGACAATAAGAAGAATGGGTAAAGCATCTTTTGCTCACATAATGGATCAGAAGGGGAGAATACAAATCTATTTGAAGAAGGATGATATCGGTGATAACTACGACGCATTTCGATTAATGGATATCGGTGATATTATTGGAGCTGAGGGTTATGTTTTTAAGACGAAGACTGGTGAAATTTCAGTTCATCTTAAAACACTAAAACTTCTTGCAAAATCATTGAGGCCATTACCAATTGCTAAAGAAGGAGAGGATGAGCAGGGTAACAAAATAATTTACGATCAGTTCGCTGATAAAGAATTAAGGTATCGTCAGCGCTATGTTGACCTTGTTGTGAATCCGGATGTCAGAAATGTATTCTTCAAGCGTTCAAAGATTGTTACCTCAATGAGAAACTATCTTGATTCAAAAGGATACCTTGAAGTTGAAACGCCCGTTCTTCAGCCATTATATGGAGGCGCTTCAGCAAGACCATTTGTAACACACCATAATGCACTCGATATTGATTTGTATCTCAGGATTGCGGATGAATTATATTTGAAAAGATTAGTGGTTGGAGGATTTGATGGTGTTTATGAAATATCTAAAGACTTTAGAAATGAAGGGATGGATAGATCGCATAATCCTGAATTTACTATGCTCGAACTTTATGTCGCTTACAAAGATTACAACTGGATGATGAATTTAGTTGAAGAATTATTTGAACACATATGCAAGGCTGTTTTTGGTAATTACGAATTTAGCTATGAAGATAAGAAAATTAATTTCACACGACCATGGAATCGAATAAACTATGTTGATGTAATAAAAGATAAAACCGGAGTTGATGTAATTGCAGCTTCTGAAAATGATTTAAGAGCATTGGCAAAGAATATTGGAATTGAATTAGCAGGCCTATTCGGCAAAGCTAAACTTATTGATGAAATATTCAGTCAGGTCGTTGAACCGGAAATAATTCAACCGACTTTTGTGGTTGACTATCCTTTAATTCTTTCACCTCTCGCTAAAAAGCATAGAAGCAAAGAAGGTCTTGTTGAAAGATTTGAAGGTTACATTGCTGGAAGAGAAATCTGCAATGCATTTTCTGAATTAAATGATCCTGTTGACCAGAGAAAAAGATTTGAAGACCAGGTTAAAATGAGAGAAGCGGGAGATGAAGAAGCTCAGCAGGTTGATGAAGACTTTCTCCGTTCGATGGAATATGGTATGCCTCCAATGGCAGGTTTAGGTATTGGTATCGATCGACTGGTAATGCTTCTGACTAATCAATCATCCATCAGAGATGTGATTTTCTTCCCTCAGATGAAACCTCAAGTTTGATCATTCATCATTTCATTTAACCGGGTATAAAACGATTCATATCATTTATGAATTATTTAATTTATTTTGTAAGAAAATATAATTGGAGAATAAATGAATAAGATATTTAAAGTGCCGGTGCTCCTCATCATTCTTACTGTTGGGATAGTGCTCGGCATACAGATAGAAAAAATATTTTCAGATGACAGTCTTAGAGACGGTGTTCGCAAACTGAACGACGTTCTCTCATACTCTCAAAGATACTACATCGAAGAAGTAGATACTCCAAAACTCGTTGAGGCAGCAATTCGAGGAATCACAGACGAACTGGATCCACATTCATTTTATATTTCAGCAAAGGATTTCCAAGCCGTTGAAGAATCCTTCCGTGGAGACTTTGAAGGAATTGGAATAGAGTTTCAGATTGTGGACGATACTTTAACCGTTGTTTCTCCAATTACCGGCGGACCGAGTGAAGCTCTTGGAATTTTACCTGGAGATAGAATAGTTAAAATTGATGGAGAAGATTGTATTGCAATCACTAATGATCAGGTAAGAGACAAACTAAGAGGTAAAGCTGGTTCTAAAGTAAAGGTTTCTGTCAGCAGAATAGGTGTAGCGGATTTAATTGAGTATGAAATAACAAGAGATAAAATTCCACTTTATTCCGTTGATGTCAGTCTGATGCTGAAAGATAAAACTGGTTATGTAAGTGTCTCACGTTTTTCAGAAACAACATTAAATGAATTAAATGAAGCATTAATCGAGTTAAATCAGAAAGGAATGACAAAGCTTATTTTAGATCTTAGAGGAAATCCAGGAGGTTATCTGAGTCAGGCAGTTGAGATGGCAGATCTTTTTATAGACGGTGAAAAGAAAATTGTCTACACAGAAGGCAGACGAAAGGATGCCAATGAAGAATATTTTGCTTCCAAGACAACACCATTTGAAAAAGTTCCTCTAATAGTTTTAATTAATCATGGTTCTGCAAGTGCAAGCGAAATCGTTTCCGGCGCAATTCAGGATTGGGATAGAGGATTGATTATTGGAGAAACCTCTTTTGGCAAAGGCTTGGTTCAAAGGCAATTTACTCTTCCTGATAATTCTGCAATTCGTCTTACAATTTCAAAATATTTTACTCCTTCCGGTAGATCCATTCAGAGAGATTATAAGGATAAAAAGAAGTACGAAGAGTATTACGCAAATATGCAGGATACCAGTCTCAGTGAAGTAAATAACATTGAGCACGTTGCTGAACAGGATACATCAAAACCTTTATTTAAAACGAATAAGGGCAGAACAGTTTATGGCGGTGGTGGTATCACTCCCGATTACATCCTAAAAAATGAAAGGATTACCAATTATACCAGCAATCTCTTAAGGCAGAATGTTTTTTATCAGTACATATTAAACTATGTTGAAAAGAATGGGAAAGAAGTAAGTTCAACCTATAGAACAGATTTATCAAAATATGTAAATGAGTTTAAATTTTCTGAAGCAGAGCTAGAAAAATTTATTTCATTTGCTGCTTCAAAAGAAGTTGATTTTAATGAAGAAGATTATCGAACCGATAAGGATTACATCTCAACCAGACTAAAAGCTCAATTAGCAAGGAATTACTGGAAGAATGAAGGTTGGTATTCGGTGATGTTAACAACAGATAATCAAATTGAAAAAGCGATGAGCTTATTTGATGAGGCAAAACAAATAGCCGATCTGAAGTGATAAACCTTCTCCGCATTCTGGTTGTTTTGTTTTTAACTGGATATGGAAATACTCAGGTTGCCCAGAAAAATAATCCAGCAGTTTCCGAAACCAATTCCAAGAAATTGTTTGTTGGTGAAGATCTAACTTATGTTGTTAAGTACGCTTTCTTTAATCTTGGTGAAGTCAGCTTCAAGGTTCTGGACAAAACAAAAATAAATAATAAGTCTGTTTATAAAACCATTGCATACATTAATTCATATCCCGATCTTCCTTTTGTAAGTCTGCATCAGGTGTATGAAAGTTACATTGACTCATCATTATTCCCATTAAAGTTTTTTGCTAATATTTTTGGAGACGATACGGTTTTTGTTGAATATAACTTTATTGGTAGTTCAAAAGTTGTAATGCGAAAAGGAAAGATTAGAGGTTCTAAACTCTGGCTAGACTCAACTGCTCATACACGGCATAGAATGCAGGATGGACTTTCAATTTTGTATTATGCCAGAATGAATTTCGGAGAGCAAAAAACTGTTTCTTTTCCATGCTTCGTAAATGAAAAGGAAGAGACAACATTAATTAATTACTTTGATGTAAGTGAACCAGTTTCAATTGATGCAGTTGATTATGAAATTGATTGCCTGAAACTCGATGGTAAAACTGATTTTATAAGTGTATACGGTTTAACAGGTAATTTCGAAGGATGGTTCAGCAATGATTCTTTCTCTGTACCTATCCGAGCAAAGATGAACGTCATTATTGGAAGTGTTAATTTGGAATTAATAAAATGGAATTCAAAGTTATGGAATCCACCTTCATTCAAAAATTAGATGAAGAATTGAAAATATTTCCTTATCGGGAATACTTACCTAAACTTGGTGAGAATGTATTTCTGGCTTCAGGGGTAAAACTAATTGGTAATGTTGAAATAGGAAAAGACTCGAGCGTGTGGTATAATTCTGTAATAAGAGGAGATGTTCATTACATAAAAATAGGGGAGAGCACAAATATTCAGGATTGTTCGATGCTGCATGTAACTAATGGAAAATTTCCTCTCACCATTGGAAATAAAGTGACTATAGGACACTCAGTTTCTTTGCACGGCTGTACACTTCAGGACTTATGTTTGATTGGGATAGGAGCAATAGTGCTTGATGGAGCTATTATCCAATCGAATTCAATGGTAGCAGCAGGAGCTTTGGTAAAACAACATTTTGTAGTTCCTTCCGGAAAGTTAGTTGCTGGTGTTCCGGCTAAAGTTATTCGTGATTTAACGAAAGAAGAAATCGAGGATATTGAAGCCGGCGCACATCGTTATGTTGAATATGCCCGGATTACTCTAGAATCACTAAGACATAATATTTAAACAAAAATAGAGATAGATTAATTGGTAAAAAATTTACAAGTCTATTCACAGGATTCATCGATAAATAAAAAGACAGTTCACAGATTAATATCTTCCTTGAGGAAGGAATTTAATTTATCAATATCATTTCTTTCAATTAGCTTTATTAGCTCATCAAAACTTCGTGATATAAACAAGGAATATTTGAAACACGATTACGACACTGATATAATTACATTCAATTATTCTAAAAAACTAAAAGACATTGATGGTGAAATATTAATCTCTTTTGAAGAAGCCAGGCGAAATGCTAAAAAATACGACGTGACTTATGGAAAAGAACTTTGTCGATTGGTCATTCATGGAATGCTTCATTTGTTGAATTTTGATGATAATAACAAAGAAAATAAAAAAATTATGAAACGGATGGAAAATAAGTTGATATTGAGTTATAATTTTACTTTATTAGCAGGTAAGTAATGGAAGGTCTGTGGTTAACGTGAATTTGGTTACTATTTTTTTAACAACCATTGATAGAGCAATTACCAATTGATACCTCACAAACAAATTTTATTTCCAGAACAGTCTTTAACTATTTCAGTACCACTCAGGATCTTCGTTATATTATTGGGCATTTATTTGAATCAAGAAAATTAGTAAATGAATATTGATCAAATATTAGAAGGCTATATTATTTATCTCCGAAATATTCGGCGTTATTCACCAAATACAATTAAGTCTTATAAAACTGATTTATCTGAATTCACGGATTATTGTAATGAATGTAATAAGACTGATGTTAGCTTAATAAATGAGCGACTAATAAAATCCTACTTGATGCACTTAAGTGAACTAGACTTAGAAAAGATTTCTATTGTTCGGAAATTGTCTTCGCTAAGAGGCTTATTCAAGTTTGCATTTAAAGAGGATTTAATAAAAAATAACCCAACGTCACATTTAAAAAATCCAAGGACATCAAAGAAGCTTCCTGAAATAACTTCAGCTGAAAACATTTTGAAGACATTTGAACTTGCAGAGGAAGCAGATGGAAATCCCCTTTTAATCAAAGTACTTTTTGAATTACTATACGGTTGTTCACTAAGAGTGTCAGAAGTTTGTAATTTAAAAGCTGGCGATGTTGATTTAGAGAAAGGATTATTAAGAGTTCTTGGTAAAGGCTCTAAAACCAGGATTGTACCAATTGGAGAACAGTCGAAGAAGAATTTGGCAGAATACTTGAGTTCCTTTCCAGTCAGGAATTATTCTGAACCCTTTGTAAGAAATAAGGCAGATAAAAAATTATATGAGAAATATGTTTATAGAATAGTCAACAAATACTTGAGCAAAGTTACCGATATCAAAAAGAAAAGCCCTCATATTTTACGACATAGTTCAGCTACACATATGCTCGATAAAGGAGCTGATCTCAGAGCTGTGAAGGAAATACTTGGTCATGAAAATCTTAAAACAACTCAAATTTATACGCACGTGAGCATTGAAAGGCTCAAACAATCATATAAAAAATCTCATCCAAAATCGTAGGAGTCAGTTATGAACATTATAATAACCGCACGTAAGTTTAAGGCAAGAGAAACTTTAAAAGATCATATTAAGGATGAAGTAAAATCTTTGCTGAAATTTAATGATAGTATTATCAGCGCTGATGTTATTCTTAGCTTTCTGAACAGCCATGAGAGTATTAAAAAGGCTGAAATTACTTTACACATTCCAAGGCAAACATTAATTGCTGCTGAAGAATCGGATGAATTTACAAAATCAGTAACTGCAGCGGTTGCAAAATTGCTACGGCAATTGAAAACTTTAAAGTCTAAAAGAAAAAGCAGGGCTAAATGACAATAGTAACTGATAAATCAATATCAAGAAAAGAATTTATTACTGTAGATTTTTTTTATAACAATGCAAAAAAAATTGGTAAGCTGGAATTATTATCCGAAAATCCTGATTTGGAAAGAAAGATAAACGACCAGAATTTACACAGACCTGGTTTAGCATTGGCAGGTTTTGTTGATCTGTTTTCATTTAGTCGCGTTCAGATTTTTGGAAATACCGAAGTAAGGTATCTCAGAAAACTTTCCTCTGAGCAACAGGAAAAATCTTTAAAAACAATATTCCAGTTTAATGTTCCCTGTATTATTCTGACCAATAAGAATAAGCCATTACCAATTCTTTTAAAGTTAGCAAAAGAAAAGGGTGTTCCCGTGTTCGGCTCACCATACACAACAACAAAGTTAGTTTATTTACTTAGTGATTTTCTTGATGATCAGTTCTCGCAGCGAATAACAATTCACGGATCTTTTGTTGATGTCTATGGTGTAGGAATTTGCTTTGTCGGTAAATCTGGCGTTGGTAAAAGTGAAGTTGCTCTCGATCTTATTGAAAGGGGACACAGACTTGTCGCCGACGACGTCATTATTTTGACAAAAAAGGGCGAAGGAATATTGCTTGGTTCTGGAACAGAGCTTGCCAAGCATTATATGGAAATTAGAGGTCTTGGCATTATTGATGTTGAAAGAATATTTGGAATTAGAGCAATCAGATATCAGAAAAGATTGGAAATTTTGGTTGAATTAGAAGTTTGGGATGAGAAAACGCATTATACCAGAACCGGACTAGAAGAAAAATCGATGACAATTTCAGAAATAGATATTCCTTACATAAAATTGCCAATTTTACCGGGGAAAAATATTACCGTTATTTCGGAAGTAATTGCACTAAATTATCTTCTGAAACACTATGGATACAATGCAGCTGAATTGTTCCAAAAGCGTCTTTCTGAGCGAATTTCTGATAAAAATTCCAAAACTCAAAGAGTAACCGACTATTTTGAACATGATTTCGAATAGTAGTCCGGGAGGCTTGTTTCAATAACACTAATTAACTATTTTTGCGCGTCGTTATATGAAAAAATTATTCTACTTCTCAAAAGCTAGCCTTAAGTATATTGAAATTAAACACTTCAAATTGAAGCTATTTACAGTTCTTCTATCATCGTCAATTTTATTTGCAACATTATTTGTTGTTTTTTACTATTTCTTTGGTGTTGGCTCCAATCCGGATCTTACTATTTCATCTTTAAAAAATGAGAACAGAGAACTAAAGAAAGAGATTAAGCGAATCACAGAATCATATAACCAAATTGCTGTCGATCTCAAGGAGATAGCAGCTTTAAACTCAGAGCTAAGAGTTTTTGCAAATTTAGAACCCATTTCAGATGAAGAAAGATTGCTTGGTGTCGGTGGTAGTGCTGATTATTTATCTTCAAATCTTAACATAAGAGATGTTGAAGTAAAAAATCTTCTGAACTCAGTTGAGGAAATGATTAGAGATGTTGAATTTGAAAAAAATCAGACTTTAGAGATTGCGGATAGACTTAATATGAACGTAGAATTAAAAAAGTGTATACCTGCAATAAAACCCACAATTGGAAACTATTCTATTCATGGGTATGGAATGAGAAGGCATCCAATTTTAGGTGTAAGAAGATTTCATCATGGAATAGATTTTAATTGCAATACTGGAACACCTGTTCGATCTCCCGGCGATGGAAAAGTTTCCGTGGTTGAAAGAAGAAGCGGTTTCGGACTAGTTATAGAAATTGATCACGGTTTTGGGTATAGAACAATTTATGCTCACTTATCAAAAGCTATGGTTAAAGAAGGTGAGAAAATTAAAAGAGGGCAAACACTAGCTAAATCTGGTAATTCAGGACTTTCAACAGGTCCTCATTTACACTATGAAGTTCATCATAATGGAATATCGCTTGATCCATCAGACTTTTTCTTTGATGACTTAACTTTTTTTGATTTAGATACTTCAACTACATCTCTAACGGAAAAATAAAATATGATCTGGACAGTTGAACTTGCTGCATATCTGGACGACGCTCCATGGCCTGCAACAAAAGAAGAACTAATAGAATATGCGGACAGAATCGGTGCACCATATGAGGTTATGGAAAACCTTAAGGAACTCGAAGATAGTGATGAACCATACGAATCGATTGAAGATATCTGGCCAGATTATCCTTCTGATGAAGATTTCTTCTACAATGAAGACGAATTCTAACGGGTGCACAAAAGCAGCTGGAAAATGAATTCAGCTCTTGATAAAATCACCGGGCAGGAACGAGTAAAAAAAATCCTCAATAATTTCTTTAAATCTAAATCTATTCCACACGCATTTTTATTTACGGGAATTGATGGAGTCGGAAAAGATAATACCGCTGTTCAATTTGCTAAGGCATTAGCAGCAAATGAAAGTAGCATGGAATCTAAAAAAACTGTCAGATTAATCGAACAGCTTCAGGAGCCATATGTAAAGCTAATTTTTCCTTTGCCTCGTGGAAAAAATGAAACTGATACTAGCTCACCAACTGAAAAGCTTACCCAGGATGAGATAGATTTGGTCAGAGAACAAATTGAAATAAAGGCGGCAAATCCTTTTCATAGAATTACAATTCCAAAAGCAAACGCAATAAAAATCAATAGTATCAGGGATATTAAAAAATTCTTGTCGATGGATTATGATGAAATTGGCTATAGGTTCGTAATAATTTCAGACGCCCACTTGATGAATGAAGAAGCTCAAAATGCTTTATTGAAAGGTCTTGAAGAACCACCTGAAAAATTGATATTTATATTAACTACTCCTTATGTTTCAAAATTGAGATCCACAATTATATCCCGCTGTTGGAGAATAAATTTTGATCCACTAAGCGAAGATCAGATAATCAACATTTTGACAGAAAAATTTGAAGTTGACAAGATAACAGCTAAAGAAGTAGCACCTTTTGCAACGGGATCTGTTCAATATGCAATAAATCTTATAGATATGAATATTCATAATCTTAAAGAAAAGACTATCTCGATACTCCGCTATTCTTTTGGCCGAAAGTTTAACTCTGCTTTCGATGAATTAAATTCAGTAATTTCTGATCAGAGTTCAGTTAGTTATCCGATAATTATTGGAATGATAATAACCTGGTTGAACGATGTTCAAAAAAATAAATTGAATATCAAGAGGTATTTTTACAAAGATCATCTTGAAACACTGGAAAAATTTAACAGTAAATTTCCATATGTGGACTTGAGTGATATTACTACTCGACTCGATAGATTATCAAATTTGCCACGAAATAATATAAATCCATCTTTACTTTCCGCAAGCCTCATATTCGAACTAGCCTCATTAGTTATGGTTAAGAAATAAAAACTATTAAACTGATTTATTATCTGAATCTTTGAAAATAATTCTTTAATTTTCAGCATAATTTTAACAAAATAATTGGAGGGTAAATTGAAAAAAGTAGTAATCACATCTGCAAAGAGAACTCCAATTGGATCGTTTGGTGGTTCGCTCGCTTCCTTAACTGCAGGACAACTTGGAAGCTTAGCAATCAAAGGGGTTCTCGAAGATTCAAAAATCTTATCCGATCTAATCGATGAGGTAATTATGGGTAATGTTTTAACAGCTGGAATGGGACAAGCCCCGGCAAGACAAGCGGCGCT
>JACZKK010000068.1 GCA_014860115.1 Ignavibacteriaceae bacterium | reverse complement strand
GAATAGTTAACGTCGTTATTCCAAAGATTGTTGTATTGAACCAAAAGATTTTGTATCCCACCTCCGGAAATACCTGTGACAGTGTTAACAACCACATTGTTTTTAACCGTGTTTGAACCACCCACTAACATACCTTCTGGTTACATTATGGATCTTCCTTGTATATAATTATTCATTACTTGCAAGTAAGGGACATTGTAATTATAAATACCTCTGATCCCGGTTCCCATAAGAATTAAGTTATTATAAACAAATGTTGAATCTGAAAATGATACATCAATACCATTACCCCCATATTGCATAAATTCAATCACATTGTTATTTATTATTGGTCTTGTGCCTAAAGATTTTCGAATTCCATCGGTTCTTGTTGCAATATAGTTGGAGTCTATTAATGGATAGTAATTATCAGAAAATCCTGAAATAAATATTCCAGTTCCTATCTGGTCCGTTAGAGTATAAATCTCATTCTTTCTTACGATTGAATTTGAGTTAAAAACATTTACACCCTGTCTAAGATTTATACAGAAATTTTTATATATGCTTATACTCGAACCATCTAACACAATTCCTACATTAGCATTAGAAAATTTATTTAGTGTTATTATTCCAGTTTGTCCAGTAGCGAAAATACCATATCCATAATCAAAACTAATACTTGAGAGTATATAGAATCCCTTTACGAGGCAATTGTTTTTCATATCCACTGTTTTCGCATTTTGCATAGTAACTAACTGTCTTGAGTCTATCCAACACGAATCTGTGCCTTGTCCGATAAGTGATAATCCTGGAATCATAATAACCTGTTCTTCATACACTCCGTTGGCTACGTAAATGGTGTCTCCAAAAAATGAAATATCGATACACTTTTGGATCGAATCACTTCCAGTTTTCCACGAAGTATAAGGTGGAATAGACTGACCGGTTTTGCTTACGTAACGGACAGTTGCCTCAGCAGAGAAGAATCCGCCTACGGCGGACAGGTTAAAAATTAAAAATGTGAAGAGAAAAAGGAGAAATGTTCGAAAGTATTTCTTGTTACACTTGTTCATAATCCACCTATAATTAGGTTAATTTTTACCCGAACTTGTTTCGGCTTTAAGTAATAACAAGAATGATTCTGAAACAAGTTCAGAATGACTGGTTGGAATTTAGGAAATTAATTTGAGAAAATCGTTAGTATAAGTACTAATAAAATAAAAAAGGCGATCCGAAGACCGCCAATTTACGTGAAATATTTAGAATTGAGTTTTAGTTTTCTACTTGTCCGGGAGCTTTTGTTTCTTCACCGGGTTTTGCCACCTCAAGTGACTCATCATAAAATACAAGGTCGTCTGCACCTTCAACATGCTTAGAAATTATCTTTGTTCCCTCTTTGAATGAACCTCTTAGAATTTCTTCTGCTAATGGATCTTCAATGTATTTCTGGATTGCTCTTCTTAAAGGTCTTGCACCAAATTTCTCATCAAAGCCTTTGTTAACAAGAAACTCTTTTGCAGATTGATCAAGAATCAAATCCATCTTGTTCTCTTCAAGATTTTTGTAAAGATCTTTTATTTCAATGCCGATGATCTGCATTATATCTTCTTTGTCAAGATTTCTGAAAACAATAGTATCATCAATCCTGTTCAGGAATTCAGGATTGAAAAGTTTCCTCATCGCCTCTTCAACAGTATCCTTCATCTTATCGTAGTGATCTTTAGGTTTTGAATCTCCGAATCCGAATGAACTTATATCTTTTATATCTCTTGTCCCAACATTAGAAGTCATAATGATAATCGTATTTCTGAAATCTACCTTTCTTCCAAGGCTGTCGGTTAAAATTCCATCATCAAGAACCTGCAGAAGAATACTAAAAATATCCGGATGAGCTTTTTCAATTTCATCAAACAATACAACCGAGTAAGGTTTTCTTCTAACTTTTTCAGTTAGCTGTCCACCTTCTTCGTAACCAACGTATCCGGGAGGTGCACCAACCAGTCGCGACACAGAGAACTTTTCCATATATTCGCTCATATCAATTCTCACAAGCGAATCCTCAGAATCAAAAAGATATCTTGCGAGTGCCTTGCACAATTCTGTTTTTCCAACTCCCGTCGGACCTAAGAAAATAAAACTTCCGATTGGTCGGTTTGGACTTTTTAATCCAGCCCGCGTTCTTCTTATTGCTTTTGTAAGTTTACTGATTGCTTCATCCTGACCAACAATAAATTGCTTAAGTGCTTCATCCATCTTCAAAAGTTTTTCGGACTCAGTCTGAGCAATTCGGTTAACAGGAATGCCTGTCATCATTGCAACAACAGTAGCAATATCTTCATCGTTTACATCGTGAACGATATCTTTTGTCTTTGCGTCCCATTCTCTTTTTGTTGATTCAAGATCAGCCTGAAGGTTTCTTTCTTTGTCTCTCAGTCGTGCAGCTTCTTCATAATCCTGTCTTTTAACAACAGCAGCTTTTTCTCTGCGAACCTGTTCAATCTCTTCTTCGAGATCAAGAATTTCCTCAGGGACTTCAAAATTACCCATATGCACTCTTGAACCGGCTTCATCAAGAACATCAATTGCTTTATCAGGAAGATGACGATCGGTAATGTATCTATTGCTAAGCTTTACTGCGGAATCAATTGCAGCATCAGAATACTTAACGTGATGATGCTCTTCGTATTTGAATTTAATTTTCTCAAGTATCTGTCTTGTTTCATCGTAAGATGGCGGATCAACCATAACTTTCTGGAATCTTCTGTCTAATGCACCATCCGTTTCAATGTGTTTGCGATATTCATCAAGTGTTGTTGCACCGATGCACTGAATATCTCCGCGAGAAAGTGCTGGCTTAAACATATTTGAAGCATCGAGTGAACCTGAAGCTCCGCCAGCTCCAACAATTGTATGCAGTTCATCAATAAATAAAATAACGTCTCTTGCTTTTTCAAGTTCGTTCATCAATGCTTTCATTCTTTCTTCAAACTGACCACGGTATTTTGTACCGGCAACAAGTCCTGCCAGATCAAGAGTAACAACTCGTTTATCCTGTAAAGTTCTCGGAACTTTCTTTTGAACGATTCGAAGCGCCAGACCTTCTGCTATCGCTGTCTTTCCAACTCCCGGTTCTCCAATAAGTACAGGATTATTTTTCTTTCTTCTGCTGAGTATTTGTGCAACTCGTTCAATTTCCTTTTCTCTGCCAACAACGGGATCAAGTTTATCATCAATGGCAAGCTTCGTTAAATCTCTACCGAAATTATCAAGCACAGGAGTTTTAGTTTTGTCTGTTTTTCTATCCGGAGGGACTGCTTTTGATGTTCCGGCATCCTTGCTGCCCTTGCTGCTCAAGAGAGAATTCAATTCTGAACGTGCTGAATCGTAAGTTATATTAAACTGATGAAGAATTTGAGTTGCAATATTATCTTCATCTCTCAAAAGTGAAAGAAGTAGATGCTCGGTACCGATGACATCAGCTTTATAAATTTTAGATTCGATCTGTGTTATCTTTAAAACTTTTTCTGCC
>JACZKK010000067.1 GCA_014860115.1 Ignavibacteriaceae bacterium | reverse complement strand
CTAAAAGCCCTCCCCTTTGGGGAGGGTTTGGGTGGGGCTGCTGTGTGAAACAACAAGAATTTTTCTCTTCCCGCTGGGCACTGATCATCGCTACAATTGGAATTGCAGTCGGGACTGGCAACATCTGGAGATTTTCAAGAGTTGTTGCGCAGAATGGCGGCGGTTCGTTTCTCATTCCCTGGGTGATATTCCTTTTAATCTGGTCAGTTCCATTGATAATTGCTGAGTTTGCAATCGGCAAATCCACACGAATGGGTCCGGTTGGTGCAATTGCAAAAACTGCTGGCAAACAATTTGGATGGATGGGTGCATGGATTGTTTTTGTGTCAACTGCAATTATGTTTTACTATTCGGTAGTTACAGGTTGGTGTATAAGATACTTTTTCTCGGCTGCTTCCGGAAACTTATTTAATACATCTGATCATTTAATTTATTGGAATGATTTTTCGTCAAGCTATCAACCCCTGATGTTTCATTTCGCCGCGATGTTTCTTGTTGCACTCGTCGTAATGAGAGGAATTACCAAAGGAATTGAAAAGGTAACTAAACTGTTGGTTCCTTCTCTGCTTGTTATACTTTTGATTTTATTTGTGCGGGCAATTACACTTCCAAATGCAATTGAAGGAATAAAATATTTTTTCACACCGGATATCGATGTTATACTTGATTATAAAGTCTGGCTGAATGCACTTACTCAAAATGCATGGGATACTGGCGCCGGCTGGGGTTTGATTCTCACTTACGCAATCTACATGAAAAAGAAAGAAGATATTTCACTAAATGCTGCGTTGATTGGATTTGGAAACAACAGCGTTTCTTTAATTGCAGGTATAACAATTTTCTCAACTGTGTTTGCACTAAGTTCGGTGGATGCAATGCAGCAGGTGACGCAATCGGGTCCCGCGAATACTGGCTTAACTTTCATTTATCTGCCGGTCTTGTTTACAAAACTTTCTGAGAGTAATCTTATTAATACTTTCTTTGCATCACTTTTTTTTCTAGCATTATTCTTTGCAGCATTTACTTCACTTATTTCAATGGTTGAACTATCAACAAGAACATTAATTGATTTTGGAATCAATAGGAAGAAAGCAATCATAATTATTGCATCAATTGGATTTTTACTCGGCATTCCTTCTGCATTGAATTTGAGCTTTCTTGCTAATCAGGATTGGGTTTGGGGAGTTGGACTGATCCTCAGTGGAGCTTTTATTTCCTTTTCGATAATAAGATATGGTGTTGATAAATTCAGAACGGAAATAATCAATGGTTATGGAAGTGATGTTAAAATCGGTAAGTGGTATAATTTTGTTATTGGTATTTTAGTCCCGATCCAGGTTGTAGTTTTAATCAGCTGGTGGTTAATTTCATCAATTAGTTGGGATACAGAATGGTGGAATCCATTTCATGCAGAAAATTTCGGAACAGTTATTTTTCAATGGACAATTATACTGTCATTGTTTATTATTTTAAATAAAGTAATGGTGAAACGTTTATCAGTTGAAAAATATTAAAGTCATTGCGAGGAGTGACCTGCCTACCGTCAGGCAGGAACGACGAAGCAATCTGTAGAGTTTAGTTTAATAATGAGATCACTTCGCTTCGCTCGTGATGACAAGTTCATATCTAATATTTTAGAGAATAAGTAGTATGGGTTTCTTTACAATCATAACAGCAATAGTAGTTATCGGCATAGTCTGGGGAGGTTTTGCATTCTTTCTTAGCCGGGCTTTGAAATATGAAAAATTGAAATTGAAAAATGGCGAAGAATAAAGCACCATCAATACTTGAAGCAATAGCTGAAATTAAGAAACGGAAATTCAAGCCTGTTTATTATTTCTTCGGTGAGGACTCTTATAATCTTTCATCCACCCTTCATACTCTTGAAGAAACTTTTAAGCCTCTGCTGATATCTGAATTCGATAAAGAGACTATTTATTCTGAAGACAGATCAATAACTGATATTCTTGGACTTGCCACTTCATTCCCATTTGGTTCGGAGAAAAAGTTAATCATAGTGAAAGAAGCAGAAAAAATTAAAGACAAAAAACCACTTAAGGATTATGCTGCTTCGCCAGCCGAGTTTACTGTGCTGGCATTCTTTCATAATGGCTCAATCACAAATCTGAGCAGCGAACCATATAAAACTCTCGATACGAAAAACTTTTTGTTTGAAGCTAAAGAGTTGAAAGGAAAAAACCTGATTGACTGGCTGATCAGCTTAGCGGAAGAAAAAGAGAAAAAACTTTCTGAAGAAAACGCACAGGTGATGATTGATATTGTTGGTGAAAGCAGAAATATGCTCGAAGATCAGCTTGAAAAAATTTGTGTGTTTCTGAACAAAGAAAAAGAGATATCAATTGAAAGCATTCAGCAAGTTTCTTCTGAACTGAAGCAGTTTAATATTTTTGATCTGCAGAATGCAATCGGATTAAAAGACAAATCTAAATCTCTCACCGTTGCAAACAATTTACTGAATAATGGAGCCGAACCAACTTTTATTATCACAATGCTTACAAGATATTTCACCGGACTGGCAAAAATCACAGAACTGCAATCTAAAAACACTCCTGTGCAGGAAGCAGCGCGAATAGTCGGCACACATCACTTCTATTATCCCAATTATGTTAAAGCGAGAAAACTGTTTTCCGATGAAAAACTCGTTGAAGTTTTCCGTGCATTGCTAAAAGCGGATGTATCTGTTAAAACAACGTCGGCTGACGATAAAACAATCATTACTCTTCTCATTGCTGAAATCCTTCACAATTAAAGGAGCAATTTTAGGAAAGCATTCATTTTGGTTAATTTGTGACTAATTTTGTGAAACAAATTTCAACTAACACAGGTATAAAAGCAGCTTAATGGATATAAAGCTCCGTGAACTTTCGGATGAAGAGCTGATTCTCGAGTTCCAGAAGAACAACACGGAAGATGCCTTCAATATTCTGGTTCAGAGATATAAAAATCCATTGACCAATTTTGTGTTCAGATTTCTTGGTGATTACGCGAGTTGTGCAGATATTGTTCAGGAAACGATGATAAAGGTTTACAGGTATAAAGATGCATACAGCTCAGTGGCAAAATTCTCAACCTGGGTTTACACAATTGCAGGCAACCTGGCCAGAACCGAATACCGAAGGCAGCGGAGAAGAAATATTTTCTCGATAAACGATTACGGTGAAGAACATAAAACTTATGATCTGCCGGATGAAAGCAATAGACCGGATGTTATTACAGACAGCGGCATTAAAGATGAAATAATTCAAAAAGCATTATTGATAGTAAAAGAAACATATAGAGAAGCCGTAATCTTGCGAGACATTCAGGGAATGAGCTACGAAGAGATTTCTGAAATACTCGGAGTGAATGAAGGAACAGTAAAATCAAGAATAAACAGAGGAAGAGCACAACTACAGGAATTGCTGAAAAGCATTTATAAAGAGTGAGTTGATAAAATGGAAAACGATGAAAAGAAATATCAGGATGTAATAAATGCATTAAAAGGCTTGCAGGAAGTTAAAACTCCGGCAAACTTTGAAGCAGACCTAAACAGAAGAATTAATCAGGAGAAATTTTCGAAGAAAGAAAAGAAAACTTTCTGGGAAAATATATTCCTTCCATCAAGATTAATTCCTTCACTGGGATTAGTGGTTGTTGCTGTGGTAATGTTTTTTGTGGTTGATACTAATTCAGAGGAAATGGATAATCCGTTTCTTATTGAACCGAGAGTACGAGAAGATGTTTTTGCTGTAGCAGATTACGAAGAGCTAGAAAAAAAACAAGATGAGTTATCAAAACAAAAATCGTTAAAGAAAGAAAGACCAACTATCGATCAGAGAACTAACGAAGGTCAATTAAAATCTTCGGAAGATAAATTGGTTGCAGGCAGGGAGAAGGGTGAAGGTGTTGAAATATTGACGGATGAAAAAGATATGGAAAGACATCAGGATATGTTAGTAGATAAGCTGGCTGCCACGGAATCAAGTGCAACAACAGTTACTGAAAGTCCTCAACCAACAGTTCCAGCAGAAACTAGCTCCGGACTGGTCACAGGTCAGTCGATTACAAAGGAAGAACTAAATTTCAGGCAAGTTCAGTTGTCCGAAAAGGAGCAAAAAGTAGTAAACGAATTGAAAAACCAGGTCCAATCTGTGGAGAGAGTCAATAAAACTCAAAAATAACTCAGTTTGAAGTGTTTAGTGGTTTATTTCTTCCCAAATTCTTGACCAAAACTTTCTTTTTATTTCCTTATAATCTTTCTATATTTAGCCCTCAAATTTGAAGAAAATGTTAATTAATTAAGGATTTTAAGATGAAAAAAGGCATTCATCCCGAATATAGAGCAGTAGTTTTTCAGGATACATCGTGTGATTTTGCTATTCTTACCAGATCAACGATCAAATCATCCGACACCATAAAATGGAATGATGGAAATACTTATCCTCTTATTAAATTAGAAATTTCAAGTGGTTCTCATCCTTTCTTCACCGGAAAGCAAAAGCTTTTGGATACAGCAGGACGTGTTGAGAAATTCCAGAAAAAATATTCGGTTAAAAAAACAAGCAAAAATTAATTTAGAGCTTAATGATCTATGATAAAGCCAGTATATCTGGCTTTTTCTATTTTTAAGTTAATGAATCTGAACTATTTATGTTAACGCCGGGTTGAAACAACAAACAAAAGTGCATAAATGAATAAACGAATAAAATCAATAATAATAATCCTGACAATTCTGGTTGTTCTTCTATTAATCTTTTTGCCCAAATTACTTTCATCTGGTGATAGTGGCCAGGCGATGCAAAATCCGGGAAGAATGAACATAGAAGTACCTGTTACCGCGCACATAGTTTCTTATGAAAAGCTTAGTAATAATGTTTTCACTACCGGAAGCATACTTGCTAATGAAGAAGTGGAATTAAGAAGTGAAACTTCCGGCAAGATTGTAGCTATTTTGTTTAGAGAAGGTGCTTTTGTCAGTAAAGGCGATCTACTGGTAAAGATAAATGATGCTGATTTACAGGCTCAACTCAGAAAAGCAGAATCAAAAGTTAAACTTGTTGAAGACAGAGAAGCCCGGCAGAGACAGCTTGCTGAGAACCAAATGATAAGTCAGGAAGATTATGAGAGCACATTAAATGACCTTGAAGCAAGCAAAGCAGAATATGATCTGATAAAAGCACAGATTGATAAGACTGAAATAAGAGCACCTTTTAGCGGCGTAATAGGGTTGCGTGAAGTTAGTGAAGGAAGTTTTGTTACAACTTCAAATATTATTGCACGTCTTCAAAGTCTATCTAATCTTAAAATTGATTTTGCAATTCCTCAGAAGTATGCAGCTCAAGTTAAAGTTGGAGACGAACTTGGTTTCAAATTAAGTGGTAGTGATTTTCATTATACAGCAAAAATCTATGCGATCGAACCCAAAATTGATCCATCTACCAGAACATTAAAGCTTCGTGCTATTTGCACAGAGACTTACAAAGGATTATTTCCCGGTGCCTTTGCTAATGTTGAGCTCAATCTTAAAGAAACTGATGAAGCCATTATAATTCCTACTGTATCAATTGTTCCTGAACTGAAAGGTCAGCTTGTCTACTTGTATAAAAGTGGTGTAGCTACTCCGCAAAAAGTTGATTTGGGTTTACGCGAAGAAACAAAGGTTCAGATTACTTCTGGTTTGGCTGAGGGAGATACAGTAATAACTTCGGGAATTCTTCAGATTAGACCCGGTGCCAAAGTTAAAATAACAGATTTAAACTAGAAGGTTTTATGAGTTTATCCTCAACAAGTATCCGGAGACCGGTACTTTCGATAGTAATGTCTATCGTTATAGTAGTATTCGGCATTATCGGGTATACATATCTTGGAGTGAGAGAGTTTCCATCAGTAGATCCACCGATTATTACTGTTTCGACAAATTATATCGGTGCCAATGCCGATGTAATTGAAAGTCAGATAACTGAGCCGCTGGAAGAATCGATTAATGGAATCGCAGGAATAAGAACTCTGACTTCTGTAAGCAGAGATGGAAGGAGTACAATTACAGTTGAGTTTGATATTGATATTGATCTCGAAGCTGCTGCTAATGATGTGCGGGATCGTGTTTCGCGTGCGCAGTTTAATCTTCCTCCAGATATAGATATTCCTATTGTAGCAAAAGCCGATGCTGATGCTTTCCCAATCGTTTTCTGTGGTGTGCAGAGTAACACCAGAAATTTACTTCAGCTATCTGAATTGGCAAACAATGTTTTCAAAGAAAGATTCCAAACTATCCCCGGTGTAAGCAGTGTTCAGATTTGGGGTGAAAAAAAATATTCAATGCGTCTGTGGCTTGAGCCTGAAAGGCTTGCTGCTTTTGGTCTCTCTGCTGTTGATGTCCGCAATGCTTTGAATAGAGAAAACATCGAGCTTCCTTCTGGAAGAATTGAAGGCGATAAAACTGAACTTTCAATAAGAACAGTTGGGAGATTATCTACCGTAGATGAATTTAATGATTTAATAATAAAAGAAGATGCCGGGGGCATTGTTCGTTTAAGAGATTTGGGTAATGCTCAGCTCGGAGCTGAAAATGAAAGAACGATTTTAAAATGGAATGGAATTCCAATGGTTGGAGTTGTTCTGGTTGCGCAGGCCGGTGCAAATAATATTGCGATAACAGATGAGTTTTATAAAAGACTTGAGCAATTAAAGAAAACTCTTCCGTCAGATATAACTACGCTAATTGGTTTTGACGTAACAACATATATCAAAGAATCAATAACAGAAGTTGAGCAGACAATAATTGTTGCTTTTGCTCTGGTCATTCTGATAATATTTTTATTTCTTCGTGATTGGCGTACAACAGTAATTCCAATTATCGCAATACCTATTTCGCTCATCGGAGCTTTCTTTATAATGTATCTTGCAGATTTCACCATCAATGTTTTAACACTGCTCGGAATTGTTCTTGCGATTGGTATCGTGGTTGATGATGCGATAGTGGTGCTAGAAAATATTTATGTAAAGATTGAAGACAAAATGGAACCGATGGAAGCCGCAAGAAAAGGTTCGGCAGAAATTTTCTTTGCAGTTATTTCAACTACTGTTGCACTTGCTTCAGTCTTTATGCCCGTAATCTTTCTTCAGGGATTAACGGGAAGGCTTTTCAGGGAATTCGGAATTGTGATTGCGGGAAGTGTTATTATCTCATCTTTTGTAGCTTTAACATTAACTCCAATGCTAAGCTCAAGGATATTAAAGCGCAGAGAAAAGCATAATGCATTCTACAATATGACTGAACCGTTTTTTGTAAAGATTAATGAAACATACAAACGCCATCTTACGAGTTTTATGCAGCGTAAATGGGTCACTTTACCGGCAATTGTAATTACTTTAGTTGTAACCTGGATTTTATTCCAAAATATTCCAACTGAACTTGCGCCAATTGAAGACAGAAGCAGAATAACTATAAATGCTATTGCTCCGGAAGGGGCAACTTTTGAGTATATGGATTTCTACATGGATAATCTTATTCAGGTTTTGAGAGACAGCATTCCAGAAACCGAGGGAATATTTTCTGTTACTTCTCCTGGATTTGGTGCATCTAGTTCAGTAAATTCTGGTTTTGCCGGAGCCATTTTAGTGGAGCCGCACTTACGTCAAAGAACACAAATGCAAATTGCAGATGATATTTCCCCTGTTATTGCAAAGCTAACCGCAGCCAGAACATTCGCAACTCAACAGCAGACAATTGGCGGTGGAAGACGCGGAGGTTTACCCGTGCAGTTTGTAATTCAAGCACCAAACTTCGAAAAGTTGGAAGAATTCCTTCCGAAGTTTCTTGACGAAACAAGAAATTATCCGATCTTCACTATCGTTGACGCCAATTTGAAATTCAATAAACCGGAGTTGAAATTATCCATTGATCGGCAGAAAGCCCGAACACTTGGTGTCTCGACTTCTGATATTGCTCAAACAATTCAGGCAGCATTCAGCGGACAAAGATTCGGTTTCTTTATTAAAGACGGAAAGCAGTATCAGGTCATCGGTCAATTTTCCAGAGAGAACAGAGATGCACCGATTGATTTGAAGTCAACCTATGTTAAAAACAACAATGGAGAACTAATCCAGCTCGATAATGTTGTTTTTACAGAAGAACAAAGTGCCCCGCCTCAGCTCTACAGATTTAATAGGTACGTCTCTGCCACAGTTTCCGCAGGATTAGCTCCGGGCAGAACTTTGGGCGAAGGAATAGAGACAATGAACGAAATTGCAGATAAGGTCTTGGATGAATCTTTTGCTACTTCTCTTGATGGAGCATCTAAAGATTTTATGGAAAGCTCATCAAGTTTATTATTTGCTTTCATTCTTGCACTTGGGTTGATTTATCTGGTTCTTGCAGCTCAGTTTGAAAGTTTCAGGGACCCGTTTATAATTTTGTTTACTGTTCCACTGGCATTAGCTGGTGCGCTGATATCAATCTGGTATTTTGGTCAGACTTTGAACATCTTCAGTCAGATTGGAATTATTATGCTGATTGGATTGGTAACAAAGAACGGAATTCTGATTGTTGAATTTGCCAATCAAAGAAAAGCTGCAGGACTTGAAAAAACCGAAGCTGTTATCAGTGCAGCAATTTCCCGCTTGCGGCCAATTTTGATGACAAGTCTTTCAACTGTTCTTGGAATTCTTCCTATTGCTTTGGCACTTGGTGCAGGTTCTGAAAGCAGGGTTTCGATGGGTATTGCTGTTATTGGTGGTTTGATCTTTTCCACTTTTCTTACTTTGTTTGTTGTGCCAGCGATGTATTCGTATCTATCCAGGAAAACAGCGACAGTGACAAACGTTACCGAGACGGAAATTCTACCTATACATGCTCAGGAATCTTAACTCAAAAAGTGTTAAATTTCTAAAAAATAAAAAGAAGTTTATATGCGCATCTGCATTTTTGAGGACGAACAATATCTTAATTTCGAACCGCTAATCTATTCGCGACCGGTCTATGATTTAATCTGCGGAATGACTACTCTGAAGGAAAAAATCATCCGTGCGTTCCCTAAAGAGAAAATTACACTCAAATGTATAAATTATCTTGAGTCACTTGTAAAAGCAGAAAATCCAAAGTGCAAGGTAAACCAATTCGATAATGACGACTATCTTTTTATTAATGGAAGAATAATCGCTCCATTAAAACTGAAAAGTATTTTATCAGCAAAGTCAGGAGAAGAGAAAGTTTATGTTTCAAAAGGAATAGTTGTTGCGGCGAAAGTTTCAGGAAAGAGGATTAAAGATTTATCGTTAGATAAAGTTGAAGTCATCGACACAGAATTGTTTAAGAATTTGCCATCAGAAGAAACCGAAATTAATTGTGCAAGCTATTTGTGGGATCTTATTTATCTGAACGGAAAAGAAATTCAAAATGACTTTAAGTTTCTGACAAAGGGTAAGTCTTCCGCAAAAAAGAAATACCCCGGAGTCAACTTTGTTAACAAGAAAAACATATTCATTGGCAAAGATGTCGAGCTTAAACCCGGCGTTGTTCTCGAAGCATCAACCGGACCAATCTTCATTGAGAAAAACGTAACAATATTTCCAAATGCAGTTATTCAGGGACCATTTTACGTTGGCGAATCAAGCAAAATAAAAAGCTGTGCAACAATCTATCCCAACGTAAGCATTGGAAAGGTGTGCAAAGTTGGCGGCGAAGTTGAAGATACAATAATTCATCCGTACACAAATAAGCAGCATTCGGGTTTTCTTGGTCATTCTTATTTAGGAAGCTGGATAAACCTCGGTGCTGATACAAACAACAGCGATCTTCAGAATAATTATGGAACTATAAAAGTTCAGGTAAACGGAAGACACATTGATTCGGGAAAACAGTTTGTCGGCTTAATGATGGGTGATCATTCAAAGACAGCAATCAATACGATGTTTAATACTGGAACTGTTGTTGGATTTTCAAGCAATGTTTATGGTGCAGGCTTCCCTCCAAAGTATATTGCTTCATATGGTTGGGGAGGAAGCGAATCAATGAAAGAGTATAAACTTGTGAAGGCAGTTGAGACCGCATCAGCAGTATTTTCAAGAAGAGAGAAAACTTTCAGTAAAGAGGATGAAGCACTGTTTGAAACCATATTTAATTTAACAAGAGAAGACAGAAGTAAAAGAGGTTATTAGTGGATCAGGAAACGAATAATACAACTGTAAAAATTGAATCGCATAGTATTGTAGATTTATATCAAGGCGTTCGTGGGCTGGCAATAAAAATACTTAACAGAATAGATAGAACCGATGCTTACCTCGAGAGAATGCTTGACAACGAAATGAAAAGCATGGAAATGAGCGGGCCGGATAAAGCATTGTTGTATGAAATTGTTCACGGAGTTGTAAGATGGCAGGGTAGACTCGATTGGATACTAAATGGTTTTTACAAAGGAACTTTTTCAAAAGCTATTCCTAATCTGAAAAATGCTCTTCGTGTTGCGCTTTACCAGGTTCTCTTTTTAGACAGAGTTCCTGACTATGCTGCTGTAAATGAAGTGGTTGAATTCGTAAAAAAACTTCAGGGACAAAAGCCTGCTGATCTTGTTAATGCAGTATTGAGAAATATTATCCGCAGCAAAAATGCAATCCGTTATCCTGATCCTGCAGAAGATTTGCTCGGTTACCTTACAGCTTATTATTCACATCCGTCCTGGATGGTTAAAAGATATCTTGCAAGATTTGGAAGAGAGGATACCGAAAAACTTTTAGCGACGAACAATGAAAAACCATATTTAACACTGAGAATAAATGCGCTGAAAACTAAGCCCGAAGAATTTAAAACTCTACTTGAAAATGTAAATCTGAAATACCGGCAGGGTAACTATCTTTCCGAATTTTTTAAGCTGCAGAATCTTACTAACATCACAGCGTGGGATCTTTATACAAAAGGTTATTTTAATATTCAGGATGAAAGTGCCGGTCTTGCCTGCAGACTGCTCGATGTTCGGGAAGGACATCGTGTACTCGATATGTGTGCAGCTCCGGGTGGAAAGACAGCATACATTGCAGCACTGATGCATTCGAGAGGAGAAGTGGTTGCAGTTGATCGTTTTGAAAGTCGTCTAAAGTTATTACAAAAAAATATGGTGAGACTTAGTGTAGATTGTGTTAGAATAGTAGAAGCCGATGCTCTTGAATATAAAAGTTTACCATTTGACAGAGTGCTTGTTGATGCGCCTTGTTCAGGAACGGGAACGCTTTCCAAGAAGCCTGATATAAAATGGAAAAAAGATTTATTTGATATACGAAATCTGAATACTGTTCAATTAAAATTACTCAACAAAGCAGCTTCATTGGTGAAGGTAGGAGGAGTTATTGTTTACAGCACTTGCTCAATTGAGCCGGAAGAAAATTTTGAAATAGTAAAAAAGTTTTTAGATGAAAATTCAAACTTCAGATTTGAAAATGCAAGGGAAAGATTCCCTGAAGAGTTGAGTGATGAAAACGGATGTATACAGACTTTACCGCACATTCATAAAACAGATGGAGCTTTTGCGGCAAGGCTCGTGAGGGTTTCTTAAATATTTTACTTAGAAATCATTAAAATAAATATCAAATGCTTGATAGATTCGCCGAACAATTAAGAAAAGCAAGGCTGAAAAAAGGAGTATCACTCCAGCAAATAGCAGCCAGAACGCGAATTGATTTTAAATTCCTAGAGGCCATAAATAATGGTAATTTTGGCTTTCTGCCCGATCTATATGTTAAAGCTTTCATCAAGCAATATGCAAAGGCCATTGATCTTGATGAGCTGGAAACAATAAAAAAATATGAAGATGTAATAGCAGGAAAAGTTATTGAAGATGATGAACCAAAGTCTCTACTTGAGCAGAAGATTGAAATTAGCAAACCTGAGCCGGAGTTAGAAAAAGAAAAAGCACCACCTATCTTTGACGGAAGTAATCTCACCTCAAATGCATCTGCTAAACCCGATGGAATGAAAAATCAGCTTAGAGTTTTGATTTATGCGGCTGGAATTGTTCTGGCAGGTGTTATAATATTTTTTGCTTTTATAAATAGAAGCTCGACGATTGTTGTAGAGGAAATACCATACGAAAAAGTTTTAGAGGAAACCAGAGATCGATACGAGACAAAAGAAGAACCGGATGAAGCTCCGGTAGCCAAAATAAACACTGATAGTCTCACTTTACAATTTGTCAATGCTGATTCTCTTGATTCAGCCTGGGTGATGGTTATACATGATGATATAAAGAAAGAAGATTTTCTTCTTTATCCGAAGAATACAAAAACAGTTTACGCAACAGATAATTTTAAATTTACACTTGGCAACTCGGGAGTTATTCTCCTGAGGTTAGATAATCAGCTTCTAAACTTTGAAGGAAAAAGAGGTTCTGTAAGGCATTACGAAATTACCAGGAAGGGTATTCAAAGATTAACTTCTCCACCGATATTAAAGATAGAGTAGAATGTCATCTATCGAAAAAAAAATTGAATCCTTAAGAGAGCAGATTAGGGAACACGATTATAAATACTATGTTCTCGCACAGCCAGCCATCAGCGATCAGGAGTACGACAAACTCATAAAAGAGTTAGAAACTCTTGAAAAACAATACCCGGAACTAATTACACCTGACTCACCAACGCAAAGAGTTGGTAACGATCTCACAAAAGACTTTAAGCCTGTTGAACATAAAATTCCTATGCTCAGTCTCTCTAACACATATTCCGAAGATGAGTTATATGATTTTGACAGAAGGGTAAGAGATGGATTGGCAGATGATGAGAAAGTTGAATACCTGGTTGAACTAAAAATTGATGGTGCATCAGTAAGTATAAATTATGTAAATGGAGTTTTGAAAACAGCTGCTACACGTGGTGATGGAACAATTGGAGAAGAGATTACAAATAATGTTAGAACAATAAAATCCATTCCTTTAAAAATTAAAAAAGACAAATCAATTTCTTATAAGCTTAATGACTTTGAAGTACGTGGCGAAATTTTTATGAATATAGCTGATTTTGAAAATCTGAATAAGGAAAGAGAAAAAAGCGGCGAAAAAACATTTGCAAATCCAAGAAACTCAACAGCCGGGACATTAAAATTACAAGATCCCAGAATTGTTGCCAGAAGACCACTCAATTCATTCACTTACAGTCTCATAAGTCCCGGGGATGAGTTGAAGTCTCAGGAAGATAATCTTTTTATACTTCAAAAGCTTGGTTTTAAAGTTAACGAACATTTTAAAAAATGCAGCAGCATCGAAGAAGTAGTTAAAGTCTGTAAAGAGTTTGAAATTCTTCGTGAGAAGTTGAAATACGAAATTGATGGTGCAGTTATAAAAGTAAATTCAATCATGCAGCAGAACAAATTAGGAAGTATTGCAAAAGCACCGCGCTGGGCTGTTGCGTTTAAGTTTAAATCAAAACAAACTTCTACGGTTGTAAGAGCAATTACCTGGCAGGTTGGAAGAACCGGTGCAGTTACTCCAGTTGCTGAACTTACGCCAAAGTTTCTTGCAGGTTCAACTATAAGCAGAGCAACCCTTCATAATTTTGATGAGATAGAAAGAAAAGATATTAGGGTTGGTGATACTGTTGTTATTGAAAAGGGTGGTGATGTAATTCCTAAAGTTGTTGAGGTTTTGTTGAGTGAGAGACCATCGGGAAGCAGAAAAACGAAGCCGCCGGAAAAATGTCCCGTCTGCGGATCTAAGTTATTTAAACCTGATGGTGAAGTTGCTTTTTATTGTGAAAACAGCGAGTGCCCGGACCAAATAAAAGGCAGGTTAGAACATTTTGCTTCACGTGGTGCAATGGATATTGAAGGGCTTGGAGAATCATTGATTGATTTATTTGTTGAAAAAGGATTTTTAAAGACCTATAGTGATATTTACACACTTGAAAATTTAAAGGATGATTTGATTGATATAGATAGACTGGGAGAAAGGAGCATTTCAAATCTTCTGAATTCAATTGAAAGAAGCAAAAAAAAACCATTTGATAAAGTCTTATTTGCTCTTGGAATTCGTTATGTTGGTTCAGGTGCAGCGAAAAAGCTCGCTGCTCATTTCAAATCACTCGACTCATTAATTAAAGCAACAGAAAAAGAAATAGTGGAAGTTTATGAAATTGGTGAAAGCATAAGCAAAAGTGTTAAAAAATTCTTCAGTGATAGCCACAATAAAAAAATTCTCGAAGAATTGAAAAAGGCCGGCTTAAAGTTTACTTTTACTGATGCTAAAACTGATTTTGTGGGCGATAGCTTTTTTAAGGGCAAAACCTTCGTGCTTACAGGTTCCTTAAGCTCATTTACACGGGAAGAAGCAGAAGAAAAAATCACTAACTTTGGAGGTAATGTTACATCCAGTGTAAGTAAAAAAACAGATTATGTTTTAGCAGGGGAAAAAGCGGGTTCAAAATTAGATAAAGCAAAAACTCTGGGCATAAGTATTTTAGATGAAAATGAGTTTCAAAAGAAAATTAAAGAAGCGGAACTAAAATGATTGCAACATTAAAAGAGCGTGCTGCAAGATTTATCGTTCAACGAAGAGTTCCGGGTGGAGAATTCAGCCAGAGAAATTTTTCTTCTATTTTTGCAAAAACCTATTCCTTTCTCATCTTGATGCCTGCTAAAGAAAGCGATTTCAGATTTGTTTTCCCTGTTCTTGAGTATCTGAGAGAACAACGGAAAAATGTTGTAGTTATGACTTATGATTTTAGAGTCAGTCTGCTCCAGCCTTATTTTAAGACTAATGCAATTGAACATGGATTAAAGGAGGAAACACAGCTAAACCTTCCGTCCAAAAAACTTCTCGATAAATTATCCAGCATGCGCTTTGATGTCATAATTGATACCAACCGTGATGAAACTCTTTATTACAGCTATATCGCAAAGTCGCTTAATGCGCATGTAAAAATAGGTTTTGTTCGTTCTGATGCTGATAAGTATTTTAATCTTCAGGTTATCAACAAGCAAAATGATCCGGAAACTTCTTATCAAAATCTAATAGATTGTCTAAAAATGTTTCAAGGACTTTAAAATGAATTTCGAAGTAAAAAAAGAAAGCAATATCACCATATTCAAATTGAACGAAGCCCGGCTTGATACTAACATCTCCGGCTTGCTGAAAGGTGAATTTACAATGCTTCTTAAAGTAGAGGGTGCAAAAAAGTTTATACTTGATTTATCTGCTGTTGAGAGCTGCGATAGTTCAGGCTTAAGTGCAATTCTTGTTGCTAACAGGATATTGAATACTACAGGCGGGCAGATGCGAATAGCTTCACCCTCAGAAAAGGTTTACGCACTAATTAAAATAACTCAGTTAGACAGGGTTCTTCCCGTTTGCCAAACCGTTGAGGAAGCTTTTAATGATTTACAAAAGATTGATTAGCGATAATTTATTCTTTTAGTTTTGAACCTCACAGAATTCTTTAATGTAATGATAAGCCTCCAGATGTCCCATTTCCATTGCTTTCTTTAAATCTCTGCAGCAACCTTCTTTGTCTTCTATTTTATTTTTAATCAGTGCTCTTTCAAAATATGCTACTTCGTAACGTGGATTTTTATTTATAGTCTCGGTGAAAAACTGAATTGCTTTTTGGTAATCTCTCTTTTGCTTATAGCATAAAGCTAAATTGAAATACACTTCAGCAAAATTACTTACTGATTTTACAAAATTGGAAAAATCAAGAATAGCATAATCAAAATCTTTTGCTCCATAATTGGCCAGACCACGATAAAAAAATACATTTTGTTCATTAATCTGAAGTCTTACAGCCTCAGTGAAATCACTAATTGCACTTTCATAATTTTTTAATATGAGTTTTACTATACCCCTGCAATAATGTACCGTAGGTTCAAATGGTTTCAGCTCAACTGCATGGCTGAAATCTTCCAAAGCTCCCCTATAATTTTGAGCATTACTTTTCTTAATTCCATTTCTCATAAACTGAATTAGTTCAACACTCTCATTGTCGTAGAATGATTTAAACCTGTTTAACTCAAGTGTGAAATTTTTTGATGGCAGTATGGTTTTAGGAATATCTTCTTTTTGCTGTTCCTGAATAGATTTAGTTGATGATTCGGGAGAATCTTTTTCAGCTTTTTTCTCAATTTCAGCTCGCTTTTTATCAGATATTTTTGGCTGGAATTCCCTTTTTCCATTTTTATTAAACTTAAAAATCATGAATCCAATCGCTATAAAAAGCATTGATAATATTACATAGTCCATTTAAAAAATTAAAAATTATGAATAAACAGATAGTATTTAGCAATATCAATGCCCGAATAAAATTTGGCAATTACTTCTAATTTTATACGAATATGACAATTTCAAGTAAAAAATCCACTTTTAAAGGCAACGAATTGAAGACTTATTTTCCTTTTTTAAAGAAGAATTCGACTTAAACTTCAGCATCATAATCATAGCATTTCATTGAAAAAAGAATAGAATACTAAGATTATTGCTAAAAGAATAGGTTAATGATTACTTGTGGTATATTCTTTCTTAATAAGAAGAGCTAAATTTCAACTTAAAAATCTCAATAATTTATTTTAATCAACATTTCGAAAGAAATTTTGGTTACATGAACAAATCTCAATTGCTTAGTAATTAGGAAAGAGTTTATTTGAAACAAGATATGGATCTTAAAAAAATCAAGCATATTGTCACCGATATTGACGGAACTCTATTAAACGATAATGGGGAGTTAGGCATTGAGAGTAAGAAGCTCTTAAAAAAATTGATGAATGAAGGTATAATTGTTTCTTTGGCAACTGGTCGGCTGGATTCAGCAGTCACAGACATAGCAAAGGAGCTTTCCTTAAATGGATATATTATTTCGCTTGACGGAGCTATGATAAAAAATTTTATCGACAATAAAATTCTTTATGAATCCTTTTTAAGGTCAGGTAAAGTAAAAAAAGCAATTTCAATTTCTGAAAACCTGCTAATTAATATTGTACTTTGTCACACTTCCACTATTTATTACACAGAGCACAATTCAGTTATTCCATCATTGCTGAGTAAATATGGAGCTTTTTATACCCGTGTAGATTCTTATAGGGATTACATATCCGGAACACTTGAAATTGTATGTTCAAGTGACATTAAAAATTCCATTAAACAAATGGAAGAGAAATTTAACTTTCCATATTCAATTGGATGCAATACCTCATATTTTCGCAGTAAGAAAAACGAAAATATTTATTATCTTGAAATAAGAAAAGCTGGTAGTTCAAAAGGAAAAGCACTTATGCGACTATTAAAGCATCTTTCAATAAAACAATCGCAAACAGCTGTAATTGGTGATTGGTATAATGATATTACAATGTTTCAAACTAAAGCGTTTAAAGTTGCGGTAGCAAACGCAATTCCCGAACTAATAAATGCTGCAGATTTTGTCACAACGAATCCGAACAGGGATGATGGCACCGCTGAGTTTTTTGAGATGGTTCTTAAATCAAAGAGGGACTGAAAATGGATACTGCTGAGAATAAAAAATCCGGCAAAGGAACATTTACAAAACTAGTAATGGGTTTTGTAACGATCATTCTGATAGTTCTTATGTTTCCCAAAGGTGAATCGATTGAATTTGAAGTATCAGAAGGATCTATCTGGCTTTACGATGATTTGATAGCCCCCTTCAGTTTTCCAATTAAAAAAAGTGAAGAGATTTATCGTGCTGAAGTTGAAGCTGCAAAAAGAAGTGTGTTTCCGGTGTTCATCGATGAAAGTGCAAATAAGCAAAAGAGTATCGAGTCACTCACTACTTATAATTCCTATTTGATTAAAGTCCTGGATGAAAGTATTGAGAGTGAATCAAACACAATTCAAAATCCTACATTTCTAAGCACGCCATCTTTTTTGAGCTTACAAAACCTCCGGATTCGTGAAAGAAATCTTATCACGTCAGGTCCTCCGTTAAAAAATTTTTTCGTTGCTTCCGCAGAGGCTCTTAATTCAGTATATACCAGAGGTGTGCTTAGTATAGATTCCGGTTCTCAGTTAAGAGATAGTATTGCATTAAGGAAAGGGAACTTTGATACAATAGAACCAATCGGTCGAAATATTTTTCTTGATCAGGCGAAAAATGAAATAGCCGAAAGAATTAATAGATCAGATTATCCTGAAGATATTAAGACTGCACTTCTTGAATATACAACACATTTTTTGTTGCCGACAGTTGTTTTTAGCAGCGAACTTACTGAGGAAGAAACTACTCAGGCAAAAAATAATGTTTCAAAGTACACCGGCATTGTAAACGAGAATGAAAGAATTATCGCAAAACACGATCGTGTTTCTAAAGAAATAAGATTGAAGATAGAATCGTATAAAGAATCTAAGGGAGAGCTTATCGGGCGGGTCGGCTTGATACTGCAAGCAGTTGGAAAGTTTTTTCACATAGGATTAATACTGTCTCTGCTCGTTACTTATTTGTTTCTTTTTCGGAAGGGAATATTTTATAACAACCAAAAACTGCTGATGTTCGTTATTATAATTCTCTTTGTCTCTTTCGTTACGTTTTTAATTAACCAGGTTCGCGTGCAGGCACCGCTTCAATATCTTATTTTCATTCCTGCCGCGTCAATGATACTTACAATAATGTTTGATTCAAGAATCGGCTTTTATTCTACGGTAATAATGACTCTCATCACTGGCGCCCTTAGAGGTAATGATTATACATTTATGGCAATGAACTTAATTGCCGGCGGTATCGCAGTATATTCAGTTCGTGATATCAAGAACCGTTCGCAAATATTCAGATCATTTCTTTTCATCTTGCTTGGTTACATTCTTTCAATCTTTGCTTTTGGTCTGGAAAGATTTGCTCCATGGGATAATCTTCTTGTTGAGTCGGCGTTTGCTACAACAAATGCACTTGTAAGTCCGGTTCTTACATATGGACTATTAATTTTCTTTGAAAAATTTTTCAAGATAACTACAGATTTAACTCTGCTTGAGCTATCGAACTTCGACAGACCGTTGTTAAGAGAACTTGCAAGAAAAGCTCCCGGAACTTTTAATCATTCGATAACCATGGGCACTATGGCAGAAGCTGCAGCAGAAAAAATCGGAGCCAATCATTTACTTGCAAGAGTTGGTGCATATTACCATGATGTTGGCAAAACCATCTCACCGCAGAATTTTGTTGAGAACCAGCTCAATAATCAAAACGTTCACGAAAATCTAACACCCGGGGAAAGTGTAAGTATGATTGTTCAGCATGTTAATGAAGGTATTGCCCTTGCAAAGGAACACAACCTGCCGCAGGAAATTATTGATTTCATTCCGATGCATCACGGTGAAATGGTAATGAGCTATTTTTACGAAAGAGCTAAAAAGATTTATGGCGAGGAAAAAATAAATATTAATGATTTTAGATATCCAGGACCAAAACCGAACAACAAAGAAACAACCATAGTCATGCTTGCTGACGGTTGTGAGTCAGCAGTAAGGTCAATTGAGAATCCTGATCCGGTTAAAGTGGAAAACATTATTGATAGCATTTTCAAAACCCGGTCAGAGGATCAACAGCTGGAAGATTCGCCTGTAACATTCAGAGATATTAAAATTATGAAAGAGGAATTTCTAAATATACTTCTTGGACAGCATCATAAACGAATAAAATACCCTAAACAGGATGAAGCCGAAAAAGGGATTCAAACAGAAAATAAGTAATGGATATTTTTATCAGGGAATATCTCGCAACGCTTAAGCTGGAAAGAAATCTTTCTGATAATACAATCGCCTCATACAAAAATGATTTAAACTCACTGCTTAACTTTCTGAAAGATTCCGGAGTTGAAGATCCGTCGCAGATAAAGCCAAAACTGTTGAATGATTTTTTTGGATTACTTACAAAGCTTGGTTTAAGCAGCAGATCTTCTGCGAGATATTATTCATCTTTAAAAGGTTTTTTTGGTTATCTTTTTTCAAGCGGCTACATTGAAATAAACCCGATGGAAAAAGTATCCGCTCCGAAAGTAAGTAAAAGCTTGCCGAATGTTCTCAACATCAATGAAATTGAGGCGATACTCTCCCAGCCTGACATTAGTAAAAAGCTTGGACTTAGAGACAAAGCTTTGCTGGAAACTTTTTATGCCTGCGGACTTCGGGTCTCCGAGCTGATCAATCTTAAAATATCAGATCTTTTTTTGAATGAAGAGATGATAAGAGTTTTTGGAAAAGGCTCGAAGGAAAGGTTTGTACCGATTGGTTCTTCTGCAATAAAGTGGATTGATGAGTATCTTAAAAACAGCAGACCATTGCTTGAGAAGAAAGCAAAAAGCCAGCACGTTTTGTTTTTGAACAGCAGGGGAACAAAGCTCTCCCGGATGGGTGTTTGGAAAATTGTAAGCAATAATGCAAAGCTTGCAGGAATAAAAAAAGAAGTACATCCACACACATTCAGACATTCTTTTGCAACGCATCTGTTGGAAGGCGGTGCTGACTTACGTGCTGTGCAGGAAATGCTCGGACACGTGGATATTTCTACAACACAGATTTATACTCACATTGACAGAGATTATATAAAACAGATTCACAGAGATTTTCATCCGAGAGGGTGATTTTATTATCATTAACTTAATGAAGCTTAAAATTGATACTAACTACTGAATGACATCTTTATCGTATAAAATATTATCCTTAATTCTACTTTTCCTGCTCATCGCAGCATGTAAAGATGCCGGCCAAAACGAAAAGCAATCCGGGAAAGATTCAAGCAGCGACACATTAATTCCTGACACTAAAAATACTTTTCTTTTCCTAACCGAATGGTTTGGTAAGGTTGGTGTTTACAAATACGATCTTGCTAAGAAAAAATATTCTACTGTTTGGTGGCATCCGAGAGAAAATGTTGTTATGCTGGTGTACAAGTCCGAAAATCATCCATCATATTTTCTAACTTCTGAGAAGATGGGAATGAAAGCAAATTTCCCTTTTTTCAACAGGCTTAAGTTGTTCATTATTTCTCACGATTTGTCGGAAACAAAACAGATTGATAATCTTGGCAGCGGGCTTCAATTTACAGCTCGCTGGAATGATGATGAAAATCTGGAAATGATTTACACTTCCGTTGATAAAACAATCGCATCCTATGTTAATCAATACACAAAGGTTTATGATCATTACGGAAAACTGGTTGACAGTGAAATCAAAACATTTGATATCGAGAAAAGCGGTTTTCCACAGTTGATACCTCCCACAAATTCTACTATCTCTACTTCAGGTAAGTATGGAGTTTCATTCAAAAGTGATTCGGTGTTTCTAAAAATAGCAGGCAGTGACAGTCTCGAGTCTATCGCGGTTATGAAGCATCGTTTAAATAAGCTTAAATGGAGCGACAATGAAGAATATCTTTTTCTATCAACTTTAAATCTTGATAACGAAACGATCAAAACAAAAAATCCTGAAACTTCTGAATTATTTATTTATTCGCTTGAAGCAGATTCACTTATCAATGCATTTGGCGGGGCAGGTCTGAAAAACTTTTTTGCCTTGAGTAACCTTTTGATTTTTGATGACGGATTTGATAATAATTCCAGGATCAATATTTATGATCTGAATCAGAAAAAAGTAGTGGATGTCATCAAGCCAAGAGAGGGATGCGGGTTAGTAATGCTGCCGTCAATTCCGGTCAGGGAATAATTATTTTAAATTTAATATTTTCTTAATTCTTTTCGTAAGTGGGAAAAGAAAGATTAATATTTTTCTGATCCAATCCGGATTTTGTTGATCAAGCTTAGCATCGAATTTCCAGTTTGCTACTTCAATTCTGGCTTTAATTACTTCGGGATGAGTACCTTCAAACTTCTTAAGATTTCCAAAATCATCAAACTTAAATGATGATTCAGAAATACTAAGCATTTCTTCGTCAGCATGATAAAGTTTATGGAAATCAATCCTTTTCAGCATCATTGTATCCGGTGGTTTTACCCAGCCATAGTGATAAATTTCAGCATCTATGTCGATTGGTTTTACAGGTGAAGTATTTTCATGTCTGAAACTCATTGCATCACCCCAGGAAATAATTTGTCTATTCAGTTTAATAACTCTAATTTCTTTTATGTACCAATTCCTGTAGTTATCCTGGTAATAATCATAGCTTCCGTAAAAGTGTCTGTATTTAAATCGTAATGCTTCAACTGAGTCACGATTCAGATTAATGCGCATCGCATTCATAACAGTGTCAAGATATTTTTCATGCAGTACTTCATCTGCCTGAATGTAAACACCCCAATTGCCAGTGCATTCTTTTAGTGCTGCATTTGTTTCAACAGATAATAATTTTCCACCTTCACGCAAAGTCATATCCCAGGTTCTTCGGATGATTCTGATTTTATCACTCTCAATAGATTTTACTGCCTCGTAAGTTTTATCTTCAGAGTCACCAACGTTTACAATTAATTCATCACATAAGGGAAGTATACTTAGAATTGCTTCACGGAAAGGATAAAAATACTTAATGCCGTTTCGTATTATTGTGAAACCGCTTACTCTCATTTCTCGTCGAATTTAAACTGCATATTATAAAGTTTATGATACAATCCGAGCTTACCTAAAAGAACCTCGTGAGTGCCTTCTTCGACAATTTCACCATCGCTGAGCACAATTATTTTATTTGCGCTTTGAACAGTCGATAATCTATGTGCAATAACGATTGAGGTTCTTCCAGTCATTAATCTTTCAATTGCCTGCTGTACAAGCACTTCAGATTCTGTATCAAGCGATGATGTTGCTTCATCCAAAATTAAGATAGGAGGATTTTTCAACAATGCACGCGCAATAGAGAGTCGTTGCCTTTCACCTCCGGAAAGTTTTGTACCGCGATCACCGATAACTGTTTCATATCCATCTTTCAAGTTCTCAATAAAATTATGTGCATTCGCAGCTTTAGCAGCTGCTATGATCTTATCCCGAGATAAATCCTGCAATCCGTAAGCAATATTACTCTTCACTGTGTCGTTGAATAATATAGTTTCCTGTGTAACTACACCAATAAATGAACGGAGTGATTTGATTGTGATATTCCGAATATCAATACCATCAATAAGTATTGAGCCATCTATTACATCATAAAACCGAGGAATAAGATCTACAAGACTTGATTTTCCCGCTCCGCTTGGACCAACTATTGCAAGTACTTCACCTTTGTTTATTTCAAGATTAATTTTATTAAGAATTAAGTCGCTCTTTTCATATTTGAAACTAACATTATGAAATTGAATTCCCTTGTTAAAGGATTTTAAATCAATTGCATCTGGAGCGTCTACTATTTTGGGAGTCGTATCAAGAATCGAAAAAACTCTTTCTGATGCAGCAATTCCTTCCTGAATACTGTTAAAAACCTGCCCGACTAGTTTTATTGAAGGCATCATCTGAAAGAAAATTCCCAGAAAGACAAAGAAGGCACCGGGCGTCATATCGCTTTCTCCAAGAACAATCTGGCTTCCGATAAAATAAAGTATGATTGTTATTGTTATAACCCCGAAGAATTCAGTTATTGGAGAAGCAAGAGCTCTTCTTCTGATCAAGCTGGTTAGCAGGCGAAAATATTTTTTTTCTTCTTCACGAAATCTTTTGATTTCATATTCTTCCATCCCAAAGGCTTTTACAATTCTCATTGCTCCGAAAGTCTCATCAAGTATCGAAGTGATATCAGCAATTCTTTCCTGCGAACGAATGCTTCGCTTTTTTAGTGAGTTGCCAATTTTAGCAAGGACAAATCCTGTAACGGGGATTAATGCAAATACGAGTAATGTAAGCTTCCAGTTAAAAATAAAAAGCACAGCTGAAAAAATTATAATGAGCGGCGGATCCCTGAATAAACTGTTAATTACTGCAATCATAGAATCTTTAATTATCTGCACATCATTAATTATCCTCGATATTAAAATTCCCTTTTTCTCTTCGGTGAAATAGCTTAGTGATAGCTTGTGGAAGTGAGTATAAAGCTGAAGGCGGATATCTCTGATTATTCCCTGTTCAACAAAAGACATAAACCACGTCTGCAGATATGAAAAAAGATTTTTAAACAGGAACACTACGATTATCAGGATACATAAATAAGTAACAAGCTGCAGTTTAGAGTACGACTGAACAAACTCATTAAGTTGATATGAAAGCCACTCTTTTAGATTAAGAATGCTGAAACTTACTTCGGTGGTTATTTGGTCTGGTGACTGATTGAATAAAAGGTCTATAAACGGCATAACAAGACCGATCGACGCCAGGCTGAAAATGACAAATAACAGCATAAAGAAATTTGCCGCAGCCAGCGGTTTAATGTAAGGTTTTAGATATTTAAAGAATCGCCAGAAAACTTTCATTTGATACAACTATTAAAAATCTTGTGTGAAAAGATAGTCACTAAAATTGAATTATTTAATCTTATTCATATAGCATAGTTAATATATTATGAATTGGATGATACCAGCATTAAATTTAAACTGTAAATGAGCAAAATATCCGGCATCATTATTAAGTAAAAGCTTTCATCTCAATTGCAATTCAGGTATAACTATTGAACGAAATTCAGGGAACTAAAGATTATAAAATTCTCGACTGGATAATACTTTCTTTATTCGTCATATTCATATTAAGTCTCAGCAACTCCATATTTGTAAACCAGATCGGATATTTCGGGGCACTTCTTTTCATACTTATAAAAGCATTTCTTACAAGAAAAAACCAGTTCAATAGAACCGGACTTGAGCTTGCATTTGCTCTTTATATGCTTGCCGAAATAATATCACTTATACTTTCCGATTACCAGGCGCAAGCTTTTCATTTCTTTACGAAGAGAGCTTTATTAATTCCTGTAGTTTATACTACTATAGCTGTAACCACAAATTTGAGACGCGGTAAAAACTTTTTCATACTTTTTATTGTTGGCTCGCTAATAACCGGTATAATTTATTTAATTATAGCAGTCCAGCATTATTTTAGTAACCAGTATAATATTATCCAGTCCGGACCGTCCGTATTTCAACATCCCATTACTGCAAGTGAAGTCATCAGCTTTACAGTTTTATTCCTATTCGCGTTTATCATAAATGAAAAAACTGGTTGGAAGACGAAGATTTTATTGTTTGCCGGGTTTGCAATTTCGCTGTTCACTTTAATTGCAACATTTAAACGAACAGGATGGATGGGTGTTGCAATTGGAATAATTCTTATCCTCATCATTAAAAGAAAATGGGTTATTTTGATACCAGTTTTTATTCTTGGGATAATTCTTTTTTTAACCGATAAAAATATTAGCCTTGTTAGTGTTTACGATTTTGAAGTGTCAAAAGCAAATAAACTTTATTCATTCAACACCGAGGGAAGAGCCACGACCATTTCACAATTTGATAGTATGTTTATCGTTAGCGATTATGAGAACGGAATTTTATTGTACAAGGATTCTGCTTTAGTAAAGCAGATTGAAACACCTGCACCAGCAATTTTGTTTTCTAAAGCTACAGATGATTTATTTTTAGCCTATCTTGTTGACACACGGTTTCTTGTTTTTAAGAAAGATAGCAGGGAACTTAGAAAAGTAAATGAAATATTACCACCGGGGGAAACAAAGGATTTTGAACTAATAGATGAAACTCTTTACACACTTGATGGTGACAGCGGATTAACTATCTACGAATCCATTACCTCAATATCAAAACCTATTCGTTTTCCTGAACTTAAAGGCTACAGATGGCTTTTTATTGATTCATCAAACTTTTATTTCGTAAGTGATAAATCAGGCATTGCAGTGTTTTCAAGGAATGGCTTTCTACCAGGCGGTTTGATAACAAAAAATGAAGTTAACGGTATAAACAGGGCTTATTTTTTTGATGGAAATTTGTTCGTAAGTAATCAAGACGGATTAAAAGTGTTTGCGCTTGAGAATAATAAAATTGTTCTTAAAGATCAGTTGACTGAATTTAAGCAGGTTCATAGAATGTTTGGTGATGATGAAGTGCTGGCAGTTCTTACAAGCGATGGTGCAGTTTATAAATTCAAAGTTAACCATAGTAGAAAATTTGAACTTCTCGCTGATGATAAAGTTTTTCCTGAACCGACCAATTTTATGTTCTCTGATGGCAAGCTGTACTGTACTTATGTTAGCCGCGGCAGGTTTCTTAGTTTTTTCGATCTGTATCTTCCGCAAAACTTTACAAGGTTAGCTCTCTGGCGTGCTGGCTGGGAGATTTTTAAAGATTATCCTTTGTTCGGTGTTGGTGATATCGGCATTGAAAAATATTATGTTCATTACAAGCGACCTTATGATAAAGAAATTCACGGACATCTTCACAATAATTATTTCCATTTCCTTGCAACACTTGGATTGTTTGGATTTTTGGCGCTTAGCTATCTATTTATAATGATAATTATCAAAATTTATAAAATATACAAATCAAGCAAGGGAACACCATTCATTGCATCGTATTCACTGGGTGCGCTTGCTGCTTTTGTCAGTATCCTGATTTCCGGATTATCTGAAGTGAATTTCTGGGATCACGAAATCGCAACACTTATATATTTTACTGTTGGATTAAACATAGCACTTTACATCCGGCACAAAGAAGAAGTGGAAAATAAATAAAGTAAAATGGCTTTATTATTTTTGAATCCGGGAAACATAAATCATTTTGAAAATTAAAAAGCGCAGGCAAATGCAAAACAACGACAAAAAAGAAATAGTAAAAACTATAAAGAAATTATCCTCATCTTTTAATCCAAAGTGCAAAGAGCTGGCAATAATTCTTGCAGCGGGACATGGTAAAAGGATAAAATCCCAGCGTTCAAAGATGCTTCATACAATCTGGGGAATTCCGACTGTTGAAAGAGTGCATAATGCCTGCACAAGAGCTGTGAAAGGAATTAACTCGGTTGTAGTTGTCGGAATAAAAGCTCTCGATGTTCTGAATGTTCTCGGAAAGAAATCCAGCACAGCTTACGCTTACCAGGAAGAACAGAACGGAACCGGACACGCTGTCCAGGTTGCATTGAAAAGCATAATGAAATTTTCTGATGATGGAATAGTTTACATTTTTCCCGGCGATATGGGGTTGATCGATGCAGAAACACTGAAAAGTTTCAGGAAAAGTTTCATCGACTCGAAATCTGATATGATTGTGCTTACCGGAATTTACAACGGCGATCCGAAGCAGAATAATTACGGAAGAATTCTCCGTGTAAAAGAGTTTGATTCAAGAGGAACGAGATCGCTCGGCGACAAAGGAAAAGTAATTGAAATTATTGAGCATAAAGATATTCAGGCTCTTCCCGATGACAAACCTTATGAAGCAGTTTACAAGGGAAGTAAATATACTTTCACTAAAGAAGAATTGATTAGCAACAACGAGTACAACTCCGGTGTGTTTGCTTTCCGTTACAGCAAGCTGAAAGAACTGATCGGCAAGCTGAAAAGCGAAAACGTTCAAAAAGAAATTTATCTCACCGATCTGATTTCATTATTCAATGAGAAGAATTATTCTGTTGCTGCTGAAAGTCCTGAAAAAGATTATGTGGTGATGGGTTTCAACAATAAGTCTGTGCTGAAAGAAATGGAAGCAATTGCCCGCAAAAATGTTTACGAAAAACTGAAAGATATAATTGAAATAGAAGACCCTGACGATTTCTTCATCCACGAAAAAGTTGTTGAAAACATTTTAATGGCAGATAAAAAATATGCTGCTCTCGATGTTGTAGTTGGGAAAGGTGTTCATATCGGGAAAGATGTAGATTTGAATTTCAACCTTCAGCTTGGAAAAAATGTTTTTGTTGACGGAAAAGTTTTGTTCGGGAAGAATGTTTCCCTAAGTCAGAATGTCCATCTTTCCTGTTACGCGGGACAAACTCTTAAAATCGGTAACGATGTTCAGATCCTCTGGGGAGATATTATCAAAGGAAACATTGTCATCGGCGACGGTTCACGGATTGAATCCAGCGTTAATATGACCGGTAGTGATGAATTCCCGCTTCGGATTGGAAAGAACGTTTTGATAAAAGGAACCTCTTACATTTTCGGTTCGAAAATAGCGGATAATCTTTTTATTGAGCACAGCATACTTGTGAAAAAGAAAGTTCGTGCAGTGAAAGATAAAAAGGGGAAGATACAGCCCGTGAGATATTTTGTGCCGGAGAGTGAAGGGGAGGAAGTTATAGAATCTCTGTAATGGCAATTATAAATATTTTTGCTTGTAATAAGTCAGTATCTAATTAGGAAAAAAAATCTTGAGAGTTAATAAGAGGATGAATAAAATTCGAGATTGGTTAAATCATAATAAAATTTTCTTTGAAACAATCGCAGCGTTTTTGCTTTCATCTATGGCTGTTATTATATCCTTTTATCAGGTAAAAATTGGAGATGAGCAAACTAAACTCTTACAGGCACAAACTGAGTATAATAGAAGACAAATCGAAATAACAGAAAAAAAAGAGAAAGTTGAAAAAACAGCGAAATGGGGAGAATTAAGAAATTCAATGTGGGCAATAATGGATCTTTATCCCGATAATGGAGTAAGTGGTCTTAAATTATTATCAAGAGAACAAAAAGTAGATTGGAATAGAAAAATTAGAACGCTTTTGGATTCTCAAATCATTAATCCAGTTCTTATCGAAAATAAAATGTGTCTTGGTTACTGGAGAAATGCAATTTCTCGTACCAAATCATTAGAGTCTTTAATAAATTCAAACATAGATGAAGAATTTATTATTAATGATATGGGAGGTATTTTAAATGATATTTCCTACGTTTGGAGAGAATTAGTTCTTGATTCGGATGAAATATCTCCAACTGGTGGTAAACCAGAGCTAGAAGATTCTTTGAATAAATAATGATTACTAATCGGTGAACATTAAGAAAATTATTCAATAAAAAAGCTCTTCGAAAGAAGAGCTTTTTTGTGTGAGAAAATTTGTGAGTGAGTTACGCTTTTTTCTGTAAGCTGTTCAGGTGTCTTGTAATCAGTGATTTCTTTCTTGAAGCAGTGTTCTTTTTAATAAGACCTTTTGTAGTTCCTTTATCTAGAACGCCTACAGCTTCTTTGTAAAGTTTTTCTGCTTCCTCTTTGTTTGCGGATGCTAAAACTTTCTTAACGCTGGACTTTATCCTCGTTGCACCTTGCTGGTTAATTACTCTTTTTCTATCGTTAGTTCTTATTCTTTTCTTCGCCGATTTATGAGTTGCCATTAAATGTAAATCCTTCTTTTTTAACTAATTATAACTTCTTTTTGTCAAAATTTGAGTGCCAAATATAGGCTAAACGGGGTTTGAAATCAACCTTTGCGAGGGTAACTTTTGCGAGTGAATTTATACGGTTATTGCCATAATTCCGAACTCATCCCAACCCTTCTCTTAGAAAGAGAAGGGCTTATTTGAGTATAAAATCGATTGTCTTATAAAGTGTTAACAAGAACTTGCAATGTTTTTCTGAATACAATTCTCTCTCTTTTTAAGAGAGAGATTTAGAGAGAGTTCTGTATAATTAGTACAAAGTCATGCTAAAAATCAACGAAATATATCACTCAATCCAGGGAGAAAGCACAAGTGCCGGAAGACCCTGTGTTTTTGTCCGGCTAACATATTGCAATCTCCGCTGCACATATTGCGATACCGAATATGCTTTTTATGAAGGAAAAGATTTTTCAGTTGAACAGGTAATCGACGAGATAGAAAAATATAATTGCAAGCTGGTTGAATTAACCGGCGGCGAACCACTTGTTCAAATGGATGAATGTCTTGATTTGATGAAACGACTTTGCGATCTTGGTTATGAAGTGATGATTGAAACAGGCGGAAGTCTTCCGATAAAAGATGTTGATCATCGTGTAAAAATAATTATGGATTTGAAATGTCCATCAAGTGAAATGGAAAAGAAAAATCTTTACGAAAATCTTCAATACTTAAAACCAACCGATGAACTGAAGTTTGTAATCGGCAATCGTGAAGATTATGAATGGACAACTGATATTTTGAAAAAGTACAATCTGAAAGGAAAGTGCGAATTACTTTTCTCTGTAGTGTTCGGTAAACTTGAGCCTGTTGAATTGGTCAACTGGATACTGGAAGACAAGCTGGATGTGAGATTTCAGCTTCAGATGCATAAATACATCTGGCATCCTGAAACAAAAGGAGTTTAACAGAACATTGTGTTTTAAATGTGTAAAGCATATTTTTCATTGAGAATAATTCATTGGAGATACTGAGATGAACTTAGATAATGAAAAACTAAAGATTATAAATTGGATTGCCAATCTTTCTGACGAATCAATTATTTATAAAATAAAGCTTTTGAGGGAACAAGAGAAAAATACTGATTGGTGGGATGAAATTTCTGAAGCTGAGAAAGCTTCTATTAAAAGAGGCCTTGAAGATGCCAAAGCTGGTAGAGTAGTTCCTCACGAAGAAGTCAGAAAAAAGTATGAGCAGTATTTATAGTTTTGTCTGGACTGATGAAGCTATCGATAATTTGAATGGAATTATTAATTACCTTGAACAAAACTGGTCCTTAAAAGAGAAATCGGATTTCTTCAAAAAGCTAGAAAAAAGAATTGGGATAATTAAACAATTCCCTGAAATTTTTCCCAAATCTCAAAAATCAAATGATATCCACCGTTCTGTCCTCACAGAACAAATAACTATCTACTACTCAATAGAAAATCAAATAATTAAAATTTTATCTTTATTTGATGTCAGACAAGATCCTTCAAAACTTAAAATATAGTTAGAATAAATTATGAAAATAGCAAAAGAATTCAGATGGGAAATGGGACACAGACTCCCCGAACATTTCGGCCAGTGTAAAAACATTCACGGTCATTCCTACAAAATGCTTGTTGAGTTTGACGGCGAACTAAACAAGGACGAAATGATTATTGATTACTATGACGTTGAGAAAATCATCAATCCGATAATTGAAAAACTTGATCATTCTTTTATGGTAAACAAGAACGATAAAGTTGTTCTTGAGTTTTTGGATAAGATGAACTCCAAAAAAGTTTTAGTCGATTTTCAATCGACAGCAGAAAACATCTGTCTTTACATGCTTAATGAAATTGAAAAAGCAGCGTTGCCCGAAAATGTAAACGAAATAAAAGTTCGAGTGTATGAAACATCTCACGATTATGCTGAAGAGAAGCTGACATTAAGATGATCACTTCGTTATAAAATTTTCAATGACCACCACCGCTGTAATTATATTCATCATAACTTTTCTCGGGATAATTTATACCCGTCTTCCCAAAGTAAATATTGATCGTCCTTCCGCAGCTTTCTTTGGTGCTGTTGCAATGATATTATTTGGAGTGTTGACATTTGAAGAAGCAGTTCTTGCAATTGACTTTAACACAATCGCACTTTTGCTTGGAATGATGATTGTTATTGCTGTGCTTGAGATTGATGGCTTTTTCACTTTCATAGCTGAAAAAACCATTTCGCTTTCTAAAAGTAGAAATCAACTTTTATTTATCATAGTTTTTGTTACCGGTATTGCCAGTGCATTTCTTGTTAATGATGCCGTCGTTTTGTTATTCACTCCTGTAATAATTCAAATCTGCAGATCTGCTAAGCTTAATCCTATTCCATACTTAATTGCTGAAATAATGGCGTCAAATGTTGGAAGCGCAATGACTATCACCGGCAATCCCCAAAACATTTTAATTGGAATGCAATCAGGAATATCCTACTCAAAATTTCTGTTTCATCTTCTGCCCGTTTCATTTCTGGGTATGATTTTAATTGTATTGATGGTTAAAGTATTTTTCAAAAAGGAATTTAGCAGAAGCAATCATCTCGTTTTTCAAGGAAATGAATTCAATTACAATTTTCAGTCGATGAAATTTTCTGTCCCGATTTTTCTTGGGATTATAATACTATTTTTCTTTCACCATACATTAGATCTGTCCATCCCGCTTATTGCTTTAGCCGGTGCTTCTTTGATATTAATTATTGGTAAGATAAAACCCTCAAAAGTTATCAAAGAAGTTGATTGGGTTTTACTTTTATTTTTTGCTGGACTTTTTATTGTTGTTCAAGGAATTGAAAAAGTTGGAGTTCTCGATCAGTTTATTGATAACACTCCAATTAGCAATAATTTGGAAGGAATAGTTAGTCTGCATGCTCTCAGCCTTATTCTTTCGCAGATAGTAAGCAATGTTCCTTACACCATACTGATGCTTCCCATTTTGAAGTCGGCATCCAGCGATTTGCTCTGGTTGTCACTTGCATCTGCAGCAACATTGGCAGGGAATGCAACTATCATCGGTGCGGTTGCAAATCTTATTGTGATTGAAGTTGCAAAGAAATATGATATTGAAATCGGTTTCTGGCAGTTCTTTAAAGTTGGTTTTTTTATAACCATCATTACTCTACTGTTATCAATTTTAATTCTCTACTTACAATTAAATTATTCTTTATTATAGATAAGCCGATATGAAAAAGCAGATAAAAAATAGTTGGTCAGCAAAAAGAAACAAAAGCTATAATCCGAAAAAGAGTTATTCTGACAAAAAAATATTTTCCCGCTTCAAACTTTTTATTGAGTATGAGGGCACACGCTATTCCGGATGGCAAAAGCAGGAAAATGCAAAAACAATTCAGGGAACTATTGTGAAAGCTGCAAGAGAAATCTTTTACGATGATTTTATTGATTTTCAGGGCTCGGGAAGAACAGATAGCGGAGTTCACGCAATTTGCCAGGTTGCACACCTAGATGCAAATACTGTTCTCGCACCCGAAATAATCCGGATGAAACTTAATGATCTTCTTCCGTACGATATCAATATTCTTGAAGTCAAAAAAACAACACAGAACTTTCATGCAAGACAAGATGCAAAATCGCGAAGTTATATCTACCAAATAGCAAGACGAAGAACAGCTTTCGGAAAGAACTATGTCTGGTGGATAAAAGACAAACTTGATTTTAAGAAAATGGAATCAGCATCAAAACTATTTATTGGAATGCACGATTTCTCATCTTTCTCAGATGACGATCCCGAAGAAAAGTCAACAAAGGTTTTGATAGATGACATTCAGTTGAAAGAAGAAGGTGATTTAATCCTGATACGAATTGTTGGTTCACACTTCATCTGGAAAATGGTAAGGAGAATAGTTGGAGTTTTAGTGGAAGTAGGAAGAGGAAAAAAATCCGAAAAAGATATTCTGAATTACCTGGATACAAAATCAAATGAGATTGCTAAATTTACTGCACCGCCATCGGGATTGTTTCTTGAAAAAGTGTTTTATGGAGGTGAGCATGTTAATTTTAATGATGCTCAGTCTCCGGTCATAATTCCTTCATTGTCTTTATAAAGATGATAATGGCAGTTGTGTATTAACTTTTTTCTGTTAAATTTCCAATCAGCATATTTGAAAATCAATGAAAAAGTTTAAATTCTCATCCACAAACGGTTTCGGAACTGCACCTGTTTTCTTTACCGCAATTTCCACAATCCTTGGTGCTATTCTGTTCCTGCGTTTTGGCTTTGCGGTCGGCACATTAGGCTTCTTCGGTGTTTTGTTAATTGTAATTATAGGACATCTGGTTACTATTCCAACAGCACTTGCAATCTCAGAAATCGCAACTAATCAGAAAGTTGAAGGTGGCGGGGAATACTTTATTATCTCCCGGTCTTTTGGATTGAACATTGGTGCAACAATAGGCATTGCGCTTTTCCTTTCGCAGGCAATAAGTGTTGCTTTTTATGTTATTGCTTTCACTGAGGCATTCTCATTTTTCTTTGAATGGATGAAAACTTCCTATGGAATGGATCTACCGCGACAGGTAATAAGCATTCCGGCAACAATAATTCTTTCACTTGTGATTATATTCAAGGGAGCCAACATCGGCATGAAAGCGCTTTATGCTGTTGTTGCAATACTGTTTATTTCATTAATATGTTTTTTTTCTTGGCAGCCCAATTAGTGACCTTGATTCAGTTGGTGTATTTAATAATGCATTTAGTCGTCCGCAAAATTTTTTTCTGGTTTTTGCTATAATCTTTCCGGCATTCACTGGTATGACTGCGGGTGTTGGTTTATCAGGTGATTTGAAAAATCCCGGCAAGTCAATTCCACTTGGAACAATCTCAGCCACAATTGTTGGATTGGTAGTTTACTTTTTTATTATTTATAAGCTGGCAACTTCTGCAAGTCCGGAGGATCTGTTATCAGAACAGCTTATTATGTCCGACATTGCTTTGTTTGGATGGCTGGTGGTTCCTTTGGGTCTTGCTGCATCTACAATCTCTTCTGCCATCGGATCATTTCTCGTTGCACCTCGTACATTACAAGCATTGAGTGCGGACCGATGCTTTCCACTTCCCTTTGCAAATGCTTTTCTTGCTAAAGGTATTGGATCACTAAATGAACCTAGAAATGCATCGATAATAATAGGAATAATTGCACTGGTATTTGTTGCACTTGGAGATGTTGATATAGTTGCAACAATAATTACAATGTTCTTTATGGTTACATACGGCTCGCTATGTTTGATTTCGTTTTTATATCACTTTGGTGCTGATCCATCTTACAGGCCAACGTTTAAATCCCGATGGTACATTTCACTTGTTGGATTTTTAGTCAGCTTATTATTGATGTTCCAGATAAGTACTCCGTATGCTTTATTATCAATTCTCATAATCATACTTATTTATATTTTTATCAGCCGGTATCATAAAGACAGGCAAGGAATAGCAGCAATATTTCAGAGTGCAATGTTTCAGTTAAGTAGAAATGTTTTTGTTTACTTACAGAAATCAAAAAAATCCGACTTTAAAAAGAACTGGAGACCTTCTGCTGTATGCATTACAAAGGATTCGTTCGAAAGAGACCGGGCATTAAATCTATTGAGCTGGTTATCATACAGATTTGGATTTGGTACTTACATCCATTTGATTGAGGGATATTATTCAAAAGCAAAAAGTGAAGAAGCAAAAAAAGTTTTGGAGAAGTTAGTTTCTCGGTCAAGTATGATAAAAGGAAATATATATGTTGATACGATCATATCTCCATCATTTACCTCGGCGATAGCTCAAATTGCTCAACTGCCTAGTCCTTCCGGTATGGAAAATAATATGATCATATTCGAGTACGATAAAAGTAAATCTGAAGGATTGGAACAAATCGTAGATAATCTCGCCCTTGTGCAGGCTGGTGATTTTGATGTCTGCATTCTTGGGGCATCAACACGAAGTATAAATTTTTCAAATGGTATCCATGTCTGGCTGAGGAACTGGGATTTCGAAAACGCGAATCTGATGATACTTCTAAGCTATATTCTTCTTGGTCATCCGGATTGGGAAAAAGCTTTTATAAAAATCTTCAGTACCTGTCCTGTTGGAGAGAAAGAAAAAGAAACTGCAAAATTAAACGAGCTTGTTTTATACGGGCGACTTCCAATTTTTGAAAAAAATATACAGGTGATTGAGATGGAACAGGGTATGAGTTTTAAATCACTTGTTAATGAGTACTCAGCTGAGGCAGGATTAACGATTATCGGTTTTCAGGAAGAATTTCTTAAACGCGAGGGAAGTGAATATTTTGAAGGCTATGATAAAATCGGGGATGTTCTTTTTGTGGATGCGAAAGGATTGAAGGAGATAAAATAAACTCCGGAGATTATTTTAACATGTGTCCAGATTTTAAGATTTTATAAAACGCAAAGACTTCAGTCCTAATTATGAAGACAGTGCTTCCATTCTTAAAGATTTTATTCACTTCCTATTAATTGATTTTTGGCTTTAAGTCTTTCTTGCCTTCAGTAGAGTTATTATAAAACCGCTGCGTCGGATAAGCGAAATCAATATCATTACAGCTAGCAAATTGGTTGAGAATATCCTCCCAAATTTTTTCCTCAATTGACCTTCTTTCTCTTGGATCGCAAATATATCTTAAGGTTAGCAATACTCCGCTGTCTTTTACAGAAGTATAAACAATCGGAGTAAGTTTAGAATAAAAAATTAAAAACTTTTTAGCAGCTTCCTTAATTTGCTTTTCGGCATTTGTGCTCAGAACTATTCCATGATGATTCACGATATCAGTTAAAATCTGCTTCGCTTTTTTCCAGTTACTTTCAAAAGTTAAGAGAACAGGCATCTCATTCCATATATATTCAAATCCAGCAGTGTAATTTGCCTGCGGTTCTGTGAAAACCATACCATTCGGAATGTGGATTATTCTTCCAGTACTTTGGTCCGCATCCACCCAATTACCAATTTCATTTACCGAGAATTGAAATAGTCTAATGTCAATCACATCACCTGCAATTTTGCCAATCTGAATACGGTCACCAACTTTAAATGGCTGCCTGATCAAAATGAATCCCCATGCAACCATATTGACTAAGGGATCTTTTAACGCAATTGCAATTCCGGCAGAAATCAATCCGAGGAATGTAGCCACAGAACCAAATATATTCAGCCAGGTGCTTATTAAAAAAATTATTATAAAGAATACGGAGAGATATAATGAAATCTTCTGCCATTGATAACGGACTTTAATGTCCTCGATTTTTCCAAGCAAAAATTTCTTAACAAGCCGTTGAATTATTATAATTAAAAGGATGACAATTAATGATTCGAGAAGCTTTAATTGTATTTCGGGCGACACTCCGAAATAATTTTTTAGGATATCCTGCATTCAGAATTTATGGTTTAATTACTACTTTAAAAATTGACACACTGTAACTTATCACTTTTTAAGAATAACCTCGTAAAGGTCCTGTCTTCTGTCAAACCAGTTTAAAGTACTACCCTGGGAACGATGTCTTTTTAACAGTTCCACATCAACGTCGTGAATGACTACTGTTTCTACATTTGGAGTGCATTCTGCCGCAATTGCATCACGGGAAAACATAAAATCTGAAGGAGTATATATTCCTGATTGAGCATACTGTATATCCATATTTTCAACAAAAGGAAGATTCCCAACATTGCCAGCCATAACTGCATACACACCATTTTCAATACATCTGGCTTGAACGCATTGTCTTACTCTCAAATAACCATATCGTTCATCTGTGCAGAATGGAACGAAGATTATTTCTGCCCCCTTTGAAACCGCAATCCGACTTAGTTCGGGAAATTCAACATCGTAACAAATCTGAATATTTATTTTTCCCCGATCGGTTTCAAACACTTCTACTTTATCACCAGGTTTTATGCCCCACCATCTTCTTTCATTCGGAGTAATATGAATCTTATATTGCTTTTCCATTGTTCCATCTCTTCTGAACAAATAAGCAATGTTGAAGAGATCATCATCTTCCTTCGTAAAGTGTGAGCCGCCAATAATATTAATATTGTATTTAATAGATAACTTATTAAATAATTCTAAATACTGCGGTGTAAATTCAGCAAGATGCCTGACTGCAATACCCGGTCTCTCATTTGGAAGAAACGAAAGTAATTGAAGTGTAAATATTTCGGGAAAGAGAACAAAATCACATTTATAACCAGATGCTACATCTGTAAAGTATTGACATTGTGTTGCAAAATCATCAAAACTTTTTATTGGGCGAAGCATATACTGTACTGCACAAATTCGGGCTTTTTTTGAAGTTACAATTTTTTTACCGATCGGAGGTACATAATCAATGTTAGACCATTCAAGTAAGGTAGCAAATCCAGCTGATTCTTCATCACCTATCATATAAGCAGGAATTATCCTCTTTAAAATAAATCCATTTGCTAGTTGAGATGTAAGCACGGGATCGAAGATATCCTTATTAATTACCTTTTCAACGTATTCTCTTGCCTTCATCTTTTTCTCATACTTAGCATAGTTCGGAATTCTACCGCCTATAACAATGTTTCTAAGATTATTTTTTATTGCAATTTCTTTTCTTATATCATAAAGTCTTCGAGCGAGTTTCATTGATCTGTAATCCGGATGAACCATTATTTCAATACCGTACAAAGTTTCAGCATCAGGATCATGATTTGTTATGTAACCAGAGTCACTTAAAGTCTGCCAGTTGTCACTTTCACTATATAGGTCGAAGTCAATAATCAGGCTGCTGGAAGAGGCTACTATCTTTTTATTAATTTCAATGCAAATTTGTCCCGCCGGGAAAATTTCCAGTTGACTTTCTAGTTGTTCTTTCTTCCAGGTGTGCATACCAGGGAAGCAAAGCTTTTGCAGTTCTACTATTTGATCATAGTCTTGTAGTTGCAATGGGCGGACTTTTATTTTTTTTTCGAGTGTTTTAAGATCGATTTTTTTCATTTTTTGCCTTTTGTTTTAGCATAATATTATTCAGATAATAATAAAAATAATTTAATTTGTAAAGCAATGGAAATAAAATAATTCTGAAATTACAGCTAGAAGATTCTAAGTGGATTATTATGAGAGTGGAATAAGTATGGAATGTGGGGTCGGGTATCTCCCAAATATCGGCTGACTATTTAACCATTTTCTCCAATCTTAAAATTTCATCTCTCAACGAAGCAGCTTTTTCAAACTCAAGATCTTTTGCTGCATTTCGCATCTGTTCTCGTAACTGTTCAATTAAATCTTCTTTTTGCTCTTTGTTCATATACTTCAGCACAGGCTCTGCGACTTTTGCAAATCCGTAATCCTCTTTGTCGTCTTTTTTTCTCATCTCGGCAAGAGAAGTTGAAGCGAGTATTTCATCAACACTTTTATAGATTGTCGCGGGAACTATGTTATGCTCTGCGTTATAGTTTTTCTGAAGTTTTCTTCTTCTATTAGTCTCGCTTATTGTCTTTTGCATTGATTGAGTTATCACATCACCGTACATAATTACTTTGCCATTTACATTTCTTGCAGTTCTTCCCGCAACCTGCATTAAAGATCTTGCGCTTCTTAGGAATCCTTCCTTATCTGCATCGATAATAGCAACAAGAGAAACTTCGGGAAGATCAAGACCTTCTCTTAAAAGATTTACACCAACTAAAACATCAAACTCACCCAAACGTAAGTCACGAAGTATTTCAACTCGTTCGAGCGAATCAATATCGCTGTGAATATAACGAACTTGGATTTTAATTTTATCAAGATAATCAGCAAGATCTTCAGCCATTTTCTTGGTTAAGGTTGTAACCAGAATTCTTTCTTTTTTATTGACTCTTGTTCTAATTTCATCAATCAGGTCATCGATCTGCCCCTTGATTGGTCTAACTTCAATTTCAGGATCGAGTAAACCTGTTGGACGAATTATCTGCTCTACTATTACACCGCCACTCATTTCGAGTTCGTAGTCACCCGGAGTGGCACTTAAAAAAATTACCTGGTCAAGCATCTCTATAAATTCTTCATACTTCATCGGTCTGTTGTCAAGTGCTGAGGGAAGACGAAATCCATATTCGACCAGCGTTCCTTTGCGGCTTCGATCTCCGTTATACATTCCTCTTATCTGTGGTAAAGTAACGTGAGATTCATCAATAACTAAAAGAAAATCATCAGGGAAGTAATCAAACAAATTAAACGGTCGTGAACCGGATGCTCTTCCATCCATATGTCGTGAATAGTTTTCAATTCCTGAGCAGTAACCAATTTCCTTCATCATTTCGATGTCAAACTTTGTTCTTTGCTCGAGACGCTGCGCTTCAAGATATTTTTCAGCTTTGCGAAATTCTTCCAGTCTTTGGGCCAGCTCAAGTTCAATATTATAAATTGCCTTCTGCATCTTTTCACGATCAGTCACAAAATATTTGGCCGGATATATTGGTGCAGATTCAACTTCACGAAGCACATTTCCTGTAAGAGAATCAATGATAGATATCTTTTCAACATCATTATCCCAAAGCTCGATTCTTATTGCTTCTTCATTCTCATAAGCTGGAATGATTTCTATTACATCTCCACGAGCGCGGAAAGTTCCTCTGCCAAACTCAGAATCGTTTCTTACAAAATGAATATCAATAAGCTCACGCAGAAATTTTTTACGATCAAGCTTTTCTCCCTTTTTAACAAATATAATTTGACGGGCATATTCTTCCGGTGCACCGATACCGTAAATACAGCTAACGCTAGCTACAACAATTACGTCTCTTCTTCCTTCGATTAGTGAAGTAGTTGCTCGTAAGCGGAGACGGTCAATTTCTTCATTGATTGAAAAATCTTTTTCGATGTAAAGATCACTTTTAACTACATAAGCTTCGGGCTGATAGTAATCGTAATAGCTGATAAAAAATTCGACAGCATTTTCAGGAAAGAAAGATTTAAACTCAGAGTAAAGCTGAGCAGCCAGAGTTTTGTTGTGAGATATTATGAGCGTTGGTTTATTTAATTGTTCAATGACATTTGAAATAGTGAATGTTTTTCCGCTGCCTGTTACCCCTAATAGTGTCTGGAATTTATCTCCTCCCTTAATTCTTTCAACTAACTGCTCAATTGCTTGTGGTTGATCCCCGGCTGGTTTGTAATTAGAAACAAGCTTGAATTTGTTCATGAATTAGTCGAGCAAAATCTCGTGGACGTGAAATCCGCTTTGTGTTAAATGTCCTCTTACAATAATAACATCCGCTGATTCGAATTTATTTGGCAATTGGGCCTCACCATAAATATTGACTACTTTACCAGCTTTATCAGATGCATAGAAGCTAACTCCGCCAGCAGTGTTTTCAATTCCTCTGTCAGCCAGCAATTGAACTCTTATTTCTTTTACTGCGTTATTGTTTGGATCAAAATCTGAAAAGGATCCCAGGTTGTCACCTTTAACAAAGTAAAATTTATATACCAAAAAAACTGCGGCAATTATTAATACCGGCAGAATAAGTTTTTGTAATGTTTTCATATCTCTTTTTTTATTTGATTAAATTGCGAACAAATTTAAAGAAATTACACTCAACTATTCAATGCAATTGAGGATTGAAATGAACGATAAAAAAGTGTGGATAATAATTTCCGCAGTTTCGGGTTTTACTGCTGTAGCAATAGGTGCTTTCGGTGCTCACGGATTACGGGAAAAACTTTCTGCTGAAATGCTTGAAGTGTACAAGACTGGAGTGTTGTATCAATTCATTCACACAATTGTTCTACTGATTTTATCTTTAACGAATTTTATCAAAGGTAAATTACCCTCGATATTTTTTCTGACAGGAATTATACTTTTCTCCTTTTCACTTTACCTGTATTCAACATTGGGAATAAGAATTTTTGCGATGATCACTCCGGTTGGAGGAGTGTGTTTTCTTATAGGCTGGATTTGGATAATAATCGAGGTTATCAGAAAGAAAGACTGAACTATAGTTATTTAATTGCCCGCAATTTAAAGTATACTTCTTCCGGCGAAAAGATACCTGCAAAAAATCTTTCATAAATCACCGGTTCGAGATTCACAAATAAATCCATCCACTTAAGTGCTGCAAAATGCGAAGTGATAAATCTCTTTTCCAGGACTTCAAATTGTGCTTTACCCTCATAATTGGTTCGATGATTCAGTTTCCATTTTTCATAAAATTTCAGTTTACGATTTCCGATATATTCGTAGTTATCAAATGTGCGGATTGAGAATGGAATTTTGTGATCAGGCTCGCCGAAATATTTTGTATTAAGAAAGAAAGGTGCATAGACAGTCAGTATGCCATTGGGTTTTAGGATTCGAGAAAGTTCCGTAATAGTGTTGTGAAAATTGTTCAGGTGCTCAAGTACATGGGAAGCATATATCTCATCAAAGAAATTATCTTCAAACGGGTAAGGGAATGTGTTGATATCGTGGATCATATTTCCACCATAATCAACAATATCGAGATTGATATAGCCTGCTTTTATATCCTTACCGCAGCCGAGGTTTAGTTTGTTCATTTTGATCTGTTCAAGTTTTTATTTTATATAAGTTAAATTTAACTATGGACGGTGATAATATGGAATAAAAAAGCCCGATCTGAAAAGACCGGGCTGGGTTGGAAGATTTACTAATTTTAATTAACCATAGCTGTGGGATTATTCCTCTCGCCAAGAGCAACTTCCTGAACTTTAACTCTGGCAACACCCTTTTCCAGCATTCCAAGTTCGATTGCCGCACCTTTTGAAAGATCAAGTTCCCTACCCTCGATGTATGGACCTCTATCATTAATCCGCACAATTACCGATTTACCATTTTTAGGGTTTGTGATCTTTAGAAGTGTTCCGAAGCTTAAGTTTTTATGAGCTGCGGTCAACGCCATTTGATCATAAACCTCACCGTTTGCAGTGAATTTGCCGTGAAACTTGGGGCCATACCAAGATGCCTTTAGAGTTCCACGATCAATAAATTTAACAGCTGAAGTATTAACGGTGTTTTCTATTACCGTCACTGGAACGAATTCCTCAATTAAAATTCGCTCATTTTCTACATTTTTCTCTCCTTTTAACACAGTAAAGCCAACCAATGCACCAATTGCAAATGTAAAAAACACGATTATTAATGACTTCAAACAGGACCTCTTTAATAGTTTAACATGTATTGACGTAACAAACTTAAGTTGACGTCGCCAGTATTCCAATGGAAGATCTAGCCAATGTTACCCGGGGGCTAATTAACAAAACTATCGACTTTATTGGTATGTTGGTCGATTTCTTGAAAACGACAGCGACAAAAAGTGCATTTTCCGACGATATTGGCACTTCTCAAAAATTATTATATCGAAAGTAGTATGGTAATTAGCTATGGTGAAATTCATACTTTATCTTTCAGTCAGACCGATTCTGTAGGCCTCAGGCTTCTCTTCATAATTAGCTAGTCAAGCTCTATTTCTCCTGATTCACCGGTTCTCACATTTGTCTGATTGAGTGAGGTTAAAGCCATTCCCCCGCAAGGAAAACCATCAAAAATTGAAAGGAGAATTGACTGAGACAAGCAGTTGAAATCTTTATGGGGTCTAATCAATTACTTTTCTGTGTAAATGGTTAGTAATTCTTAAAAATGCATTACCGACATATGTTAACGAATAATGAAGCCTATCGTACAAAGTCATCATTAATAACAGTTTCAGAAAGATTTCTAATAAAAGAGAAGAAAATTATTATAAGTGATATAGATTGCGAGTGATAAAGATATTTTGAAGATGAAATCTCGATGCTTTCAATGTATTCGTCGATAAAGATTGGTGGAATAGTTTTTGTCAAACATGATAATTAAAGCATCGATTAAGAACTAACTAAAATTCATTGAATGATCAAGTCAGGGGAAACAGAGAGGCTTCATATAGCGATAATTGGAAGGAAGAATGTTGGCAAGTCTTTACTGATTAATCGCATAGTCAGTCAGGAACTTTTTACCGTTAATGATACCCCCGGAACAACTACTGAACCTGTAAGCAAAGCAGTTGAGCTTTTGCCTTACGGTCCGGTTGTCATCATCGACACTGCAGGTATTGATGATGACGAATTTGGCACAAAAACAATAAACAAAACTATCAAAGCAATTTCAAACGCTGATTTTGCAGTTTTGGTTTTGGATGCAAGGGAAGAACTTGACAATAGTGAAACCGAATTAATTACACAACTTAGGAAAATAAAAACCCCGTTTCTCGTTGCTGTCAATAAGGTTGAATTCGGAATTAATACTCACCTGCTGATAGAACTTGAAGCGCTTGAAGTTACTCACTTTGAATTATCCTGCAAAGAAAATGCAGGTATTGAAAACTTCAAGAAAAAATTAGTTCATCTTCTCCCTAATGAAAAAAAAACTCCTCTTTTTGAAGATATTGTTCGACAGGGAGATGTTGTGTTAATGGTTGTCCCTGATAATTTTGATGAGCTGCAAGGAAGAGTGGTTGAGTTGCAGGTTCAAAAAGTTCTGGAAGAGCTTGGCAAGGAGATAATTGGTGTTGTCATAAAAGAAAATGAATTGTCAAACAAACTTAAGAAACTAAAACATGTTCCTGATCTTGTAATAGCAGATAACCAAACTATAGTAAAAGTTGTTGATAATATTCCCGAAAGTGTTAAACTAACTACCTACTCGCTTGTTATAACAAGACAACAAGGAAATTTTTCTGAGTTTGTTAAAGGAATTAAACGAGTCAAAGAATTAGAAATCGGCGATAAAGTATTAATTTCAGAAGGTTGTGAAAATCATTTGAAAGAGTTTGAAATTGGAAAAATGAAAATTCTGGAATGGATACAACATTACTCAAAGAAAAAATTACAAATTGATTTTTCTAATGGCTGCGGATTTCCAGATAACCTCCCTGATTACAAACTTATAATTCATTGTGATGGTTGCAGTATTACCAGTAAAATTATGCAATCCAGAATCAGACAAGTAAAGTTAATGGATATTTCCATTATCAATTATAGTGTGTTGATTTCATATTTGAATGGTGCAATTCCCCGCATCCTCTTTCCATTTAAGGAAGCGGTTTCTGTCTGGCAGAAAATGTAAAACTAGCTTTCAGCAGAATTCCAAATTCATATTTTTTTACTTTGATATAACGCACATTAGCTTTCCATCTTTCAGTAACTCACTTCTCAAAAGCAAGAAAAATTAATTGCTAAATATTATTTATTGATTTGAATTTTCAACTTAGCACAAACATTTCCAAAACTGTCAATGGCATCTTAAATGAATCAGTATTTTCGATTACGAAATCAAATATTGAGGTATAAATGCACAACCAGATCTTTGAAAATTATCATTTGAAAGACAGAAGCAGTTTAATTCCACTTCTTCAGGAAATTCAGTCAATTTACGGATACCTTCCCGAAAATGCTTTAAGAGATATTTCAGATTTTGTTCATGTTCCGCTGAGCAGAGTTTACGGAGTAGCAACTTTTTATAATCAATTCAGATTAACTCCGCTTGGTGAAAATGTAATCCGTGTTTGCAGAGGAACAGCTTGTCACGTAAAAAATTCAGCTAACATTCTTTATGCACTGGAAACTGAATTAGGAATTAAAGCAGGTCAGACTACACGCGATAAAAAATTCACTCTCGAAGTTGTAAACTGTATAGGTGCTTGTTCGATAGCACCGGTTATCCTGGTCAACGAAGATTATCACGGAAGAATTTCTGTAAAAGATATTCCTAAAATTCTAAAGAAGTATCAAACTGCAAAGAAAACAGAGAAGGTTGAAAAATCCGAAGAGGTTTCACAATGAAAGACTTTAACCAACTCTGCTGTGAAAAATGCTGGCACACAACCGATAAATCTTGTGAGCACTTTATTCAGTGCTGCACAGAGGGACCGCTTTGCCATAATGATGATAAATGTGAGTACGAAATAACTTCACTTCGTAAAAGATTAATGTATGAAGAGCATGATCATCCGATAATTATGATTGGGATGGGAACCTGCGGTCTTGCTTCAGGTGCTGCTAAAGTTAAAGAAGCAATAGAGTCCGAACTGAAAAAATTAAATATCGAAGCAACGATTGAAGGAACCGGCTGCATCGGTTACTGTGCCGTTGAACCGATCGTTGATATTAAACTTCCCGGCAAAGACAGAATATCTTACCAGGAAATAACAGTCAAAGAGGTTCCGAGATTCATTAAAACAACTTTAATTGATAAGGAAGTTTACAAAGAAAAGGTTCTCGGCAGCCACGGAAAATCAAATGGTGTAATAAGTTTAAAACAAGTTCCGTTCTTTGAACATCAACAGAAGATTGTTCTTGCAAATTGCGGTGTTGTGAATCCTGATTCCATTGATGCATATCTGGCTAACGACGGATTTAAAGCGTTCGATAAAGTACTAAGATTAATGAAACCGGAAGAAGTTGTTAAAGAAGTTCTTGCATCTGGATTAAGAGGAAGAGGCGGCGGCGGATTTCCAACCGGGAAAAAATGGGAGCTTGCAGCAAAACAAAAAACTGATCAGAAATATTTAATATGCAATGCTGATGAAGGAGACCCCGGTGCTTTTATGGATCGTTCATTACTTGAGAGTGATCCGTACCGGGTAATTGAAGGAATTATGATTGGTGCTTATGCAATTGGTGCAACTACAGCGTACATCTATTGTCGTGCTGAGTATCCTCTCGCAATAGAAAGATTGCAAAACTCAATTGCAAAATGTGAAGAGTACGGAATCCTTGGTGATAATATTCTTAACAGCGGTTTCTCACTTCACATCAAAATTAAAAAAGGTGCAGGTGCATTTGTTTGCGGAGAAGAAACTGCACTCATCGGTTCAATTGAAGGAAGGCGAGGAATGCCAAAACCTCGTCCGCCATATCCAACCGATGCGGGTTTATTCGGCAAGCCGACCGTGATAAATAATGTCGAAACTTTTGCCAATGTAGCTCCGATAATTCTGATGGGTGCACAAAAGTTCGCTTCGATTGGTACAGAAAAATCGAAAGGCACAAAAGTTTTTGCACTCAGTGGAAATATCAAAAATACAGGTTTAGTTGAAGTTCCGATGGGTGTTACACTTCGTGATGTTGTTTTCAAGATTGGCGGAGGAATTCCGGATAAAAAAGAATTTAAAGCTGTTCAAATCGGCGGACCATCGGGGGGATGCTTACCAGAAAGCGTAATTGATACTTCTGTGGATTATGAATCATTGAAACAGGTCGGTGCGATGATGGGTTCAGGCGGATTTGTTGTGATGGACGGTGAGACCTGTATGGTTGATGTTGCCAAATATTTTTTAACATTCATCCAGGAAGAAAGTTGCGGCAAGTGTGTTCCTTGCCGCGAAGGAACAAAGAGAATGCTTGAAATTATTGAACGCATTCCCAAACGATACGGTAGTGATGGAAGCAAACTTGATCAGCTCCAAAGATTTAAAGGAATGATTCACCTGCAGAGATTAGCTGATGTAATTAAAGATACTTCATTGTGTGGATTGGGACAATCGGCACCAAATCCCGTTCTCTCAGGATTAAGATATTTTCGTCACGAATATGAAGAACATTTATATGATAGGAAATGTTCGTCAGGCGTTTGCAAGGAACTGTTAACATTCTCCATTAACAATGAAATGTGCAGCGGCTGCGGATTGTGTGTGAAAAAATGTTCTGTTGAAGCAATCGTTGGTGAAAAAGGACAGGCACACTATATACTTGATAATAAGTGTATTAAATGCGGAATGTGTTATGAGATTTGCCGCTTCAATGCGATAAATATTAATTAATTCATGTAAGATTTCGGGAAGTGTCATTCTGAGGAACGAAGTGACGAAGAATCTTACACTTAAGTTTGATAAAAAATTCTTCGCTTCGCTCAGAACGACAAACGGTTAAAAAGAATTCTGGAGTTATAAATGGTTCAGTTAACAATAAATGGAATAAAAGTAAACGCAGAAGAAGGAATGACAATTCTTGATGCTGCAAAGTCAGTCGGTATATCAATACCAACACTCTGTCATTTAAAGAATTTAGATCCAACAGGTGCCTGCAGAATATGTGCGGTTGAAGTAGAAGGTTTCAGAGGATTAACTCCATCGTGTGCTTATCCTGTGGCCGAAGGAATGGTTGTTGAAACAGATTCACCGCGAGTCCGCAGAGCAAGAAAAACTATTGTTGAGCTGCTTGTAGAAAATCATCCGCAGGATTGCTTGATATGTGTGCGAAATAAAAACTGCGAACTTCAGGATTTATCGGAGCGTTACGGTATTCGCGAGCACAGGTATATTGGAGAAACCAAGTGTCACGCAATTGATATTTCAAGTGCCTCGATGGAACGCGATCCGGCAAAATGTATTCTCTGCGGAAGATGCGTTCGTGTTTGCCACGAAGTCCAGAAAGTCGGTGCAATTGATTTTACAAACAGAGGTTTCACCTCAATCGTTACCACTCCTTACAACAAAGGATTGAACATAAGCGATTGCATTTTGTGTGGACAGTGCATTCTTGTTTGTCCAACGGCAGCACTCAGAGAAAAAAGCACAATCAAAGAAGTGGCAAGTGCTATTTATGATAGAAAGAAATATTGTATTGCTCAGATTGCACCTGCTGTTCGTGCTTCTCTCGGCGAGGAATTTAATATGCCTCTTGGAACCGATGTTACGGGTTTGCTTGTTACAGGATTAAGAAGATTGGGATTCAACAAAGTATTTGACACAAACTTTGCCGCCGATCTTACAATATTGGAAGAAGCTACAGAACTGATACACAGAATTCAGAACGGCGGAAGTTTACCGATGTTTACAAGCTGTTGCCCCGGATGGGTAAAATACGTTGAGATGAACAGACCGGAAGTTTTAACTCACGTTTCAACCTGCAAATCTCCACACGAAATGGAAGGAGCAGTTCTGAAATCTTACTATGCGAAGAAGATGGGAATAAATCCGGAAGACATTTATGTAGTTTCAATAATGCCTTGCACAGTGAAAAAATATGAATCAGATCGTCCGGAATTATCGCACGCTACAATGCCGGATGTTGACGCTGTTCTGACCACAAGAGAGCTTGTAAGATTTTTCAAGATTGCCGGAATTGATTTTAATGATCTGCCTGACAGTGAGTTTGATAATCCTCTCGGTGAGTCGACAGGTGCTGCGGCAATTTTCGGAACAAGCGGCGGAGTTATGGAAGCTGCACTTCGTACCGCATACTTCAAGTTGACGGGAAAAGAACTTGAGCATCTTGAGTTTGAAGAAATCCGCGGAATGGCTGGAGTAAAGGAAGCAACAGTGAAAATTGGTGATATGAATGTAAGTATTGCAGTAGTGAATGGAATTGGTAATGTAGGACAAATTCTCGATCAGGTTCAGAACGGAACTTCCAAACATCATTTTATTGAAGTGATGGCTTGTCCCGGCGGATGTATAAACGGTGGAGGTCAGCCAATACATCAGAAGCCAGAAAAAGTTGCAAAGAGAATTAAAGTGCTTTATAAGATTGATGAGAATGCAAAGACAAGAAGATCGCACGAAAATGAATCGGTAAAAACTTTGTATAAAGAATTTTTCGGAGAGCCAAATTCACACAAAGCTCACGAAATTTTACATACGGAGTATTTTGATAAAAAGAAAATTTTAAGGAACTAAGTGAATCTTAGTGTCCTAAGTGTCTTAGTGGTAAATCTCTTTTTTCACCACTAGGTCACTAAGAGCACAAAGTAACACTAAGAAGAAAAATGAACCAGGCAATTGTAACAACAATATCAGACAGATGTAAGAGATGTTACTCTTGTGTAAGAGAATGTCCAGCATCAGCTATAAAAGTCATCGATGCACAGGCACAGGTAATTGAAGAGCGATGCATTGCCTGCGGTCATTGTGTAAAAGTTTGTTCGCAGGATGCAAAGCAAATCTTTTCCGAGGTGGATATTACTTACGAACTACTTGCAACAAATAATGCTGTTGCAATTGTTGCTCCGTCGTTTGCTGCTTCTTTCCCGGATAATTACAGGAAAGTTCCGACAGCACTTAAAAAACTTGGCTTTACAAAGGTAATTGAGACAGCTTTCGGTGCTGATCTGATCGCCAACAATTACATGGATGTAATAAGTAGCGAGACAGAAAAGACTATTATCAGCTCTGCTTGTCCTGCGGTAGTCAGCTTTATTCAGAAATATTATGCTGAACTTGTTCCAAATCTCGCAAAAGTAGTTTCCCCGATGATTGCACTCGGCAGATACCTCAGGCAGAATCAGGATGAAGATGTTAAAATTGTATTCATTGGTCCCTGTGTTGCAAAAAAACACGAAGCACAGGATCCTGAAGTTACCGGTGTAATTGATTCTGTTCTTACTTTCACTGAACTTAAAGAAATGTTTGAGCAGCAGTCAATTATTATTGATGAACTTGGAGAGAGTGAATTCGACGGTCCTTATGCGATGATGGGTAAAGCTTATCCGCTCGCAGGAGGCTTGCTGAAAACTACAGATGTTGCAGACGATATTCTTGAAAAAGATATAATTGTTGTTGAGGGGAAGAAAAAAGTTCTTGAGATAATTGAAGAGATTGCTCAAAATCATATTAATGCAAAGTTTACTGATATTCTTTTCTGTGAAGGATGCATAAGCGGACCTGCGATTGACACAACACTCAACTATTATGCACGAAGAGAGAAAGTAATCAATTACATAAATGAAAAACTAAATACTGTTGACCGAAGAGTATGGAAGAGTAACCTTTACAACGCAAGGAAGCTCAATATTGTTAGGAATTTTAAAATTGATAACCAGCGGAGACCATATCCGACTGAAGATAAAATTAAAGAGATACTCGCACAGACAAAAAAATTCTCTCCGAAGGATGAACTGAACTGCGGTGCCTGCGGTTATGCTACCTGCAGAGAATATGCTGTTGCGATTGCAAAAGATCTTGCTGAAAAGGAAATGTGTCTTCCTTATTTGATTGATGAATTAAAAAATGCTTATGACAACTTAAGTGATACTCAGGAACAACTGCGTGTTGCTGAAAAGCTTGCATCAATTGGTCAACTTGCAGCAGGTGTTGCACACGAGATCAATAATCCGCTGGGAACGATTTTACTTTATGCATCAATGCTGAAACGTGATCTCGAAAAGATTTATAACGAAGACCAGAAGACTCAGGATCTTGAATTGATTGTTGAAGAAGCGAACCGATGTAAAAATATTGTATCAAATCTCTTGAACTTTGCACGCCAGGGAAAACTCAAGCTAACTGAATTTGACTTAACGGAATCAATCACCGAAATACTGCGACCTTTTACGTTCGATTCAGATTACAGGAGTTTTGATTTTAAGTTTAACATTTTAAAAAACGGATACAAAATAACCGGCGATGAAGATCAGCTCAAACAGGTTTTCATCAATGTAATTAAAAATGCCTGCGAAGCGATGAGCGAAAGCGAGAAGAAGGAACTTAGAATCAATATATCGTCAGACAAGAATAATTTTATTATCGAGTTTTCCGATACCGGTAATGGAATACCAAAAGAAAATCAGAATAAAGTATTTACTCCGTTCTTCACAACAAAAAATATTGGAAAGGGAACAGGACTTGGTCTTGCAATTTCTTACGGTATAATTAAAATGCACAAAGGAAATATTATTTTCACAACCGAAACAGGAAAAGGAACAACTTTTAAGATTACTTTACCAAAACATCAGACATATCAGAATAACGAAATATTTGAAGGAGCGATAGCATTATGACAGATAAAAAGAAAATTTTATTAGTCGATGACGACCTTGATCTTCTTGAACAAAATAAAATTTTAATTGAATCCAAAGGCTATGAAGTTATAACTGCAAACAGTTCAAAAGAAGGATGGGAACAATTCAGAAAATCCAAACCGGACGCAGCAGTTGTTGACTTGATTATGGAAGAGCACGATTCGGGCTTTATACTTTGCTACAGGATCAAGAGAGATGAGCACGGAAAACATATTCCCGTATTTATTCTTACTTCTGCAACGTATGAAACAGGATTTAAATTCAGTGCTTCTACGAGCGAAGAGAAGGAATGGATAAAAGCAGATGCAATTATCAACAAGCCCGTTGTTCTTGATGAGTTTGTTCAGAAGCTGGAGAGTTTTTTTGAATTGAAAGAAAAATAACTTTGTGTCTTTGAGACTTTGTGGCGATCCTTTTTTTTGCCACTAAGGCACCAAGACTCAAAGAAAAAACAATTCTATGATTGAATACAAACCAAAAGTTCTAGTTGTTGACGATGAAAGAGCATTACGCACCGGTGTAAAGCGTTTGCTTGAAATGGAAGACTATGAAGTGACGGAAGCAGAAAACGGAACCGAAGGCATCAAGCTTGGAACTGAAACAGAATTCGATCTTGCTGTAATTGATTTAAAAATGCCTGACGTTGACGGCATTGAAGTTCTGAAACAGATTAAAAAGAAATTCCCGCACACTGTCTGCTATATCGCAACTGCGTATGCAAGCTATGAAACTGCAGTCGAAGCAACACGACTTGGTGCTACGGGCTACATTCCAAAACCATTTCCTCCCGAAGAATTAATTCAGAATCTGAAAGAAGGCTACCAGACAAGACTGCTTTATGTTGAAGCAGATAAATGGCGCAAGGAAAGGGAAGAACGTCTCCTCGAAGTTGCATTTGAAAAAACGAGACTCAACACAATCATCAACTCGATCAGCGATGGTGTGCTTGTAATAAATAAAGCTGGCGAAGCAGTTCTTTACAACCCCGCAGCACTTAAGCTTCTTGATCTTATATCAATTCATATTGAAGAAAAAATAATCGGCAGACTTCATCCTGAAATTGTCGGGCTGATCAATAAAATTCTCAGCAAGGAAGAGTATCAGCCCAGCTCATATTCTTCACAGATCGAAATGAAACTGCAGGGAGAATTGTTTGTCGAAGCAACTGCATCGCCTGTTCCTCATCCCGATAATTCACTTGCAGGAGTTGTTGTTGTAATCAGGAACATTACCGCACTGAAAAAGATTGAGCAGCTCAAGTCGCAGTTCGTTTCAATGGTATCACACGAACTTAAAGCACCGATAGCTGCTGTTTATGGTTTCCTCAATCTGATCACCGATGATAAAATAAAAATTTCAAATGAACAGCAGAAAGATTACATTCTCCGCTCGCAGTTAAGACTTGACGGTCTGCTGAAAATGGTGAACGACCTGCTCGATATCTCAAGAATGGAAATGAAAACAGTAAGGCGCGAAATTAAGCAGGTTTGTGTTGAAGAAATTATAAAGTCCGTAATTGAACTATTCCAGGTTGAAATTAATAAAAAGGGAATTTCGGTTTCACTGAATTGTGAAAGCGATGCTGCCTGTATCAAAGCAGATTATGATGAAATTAATAGACTCTTCACAAACTTCATCAGCAACGCAATCAAGTACAACAAAGAGAACGGATCTGTCTCGATTTCCATTTCAAAATCAGAGGACTACCTGATAACTGAAATAAAAGACACGGGCATCGGGCTGAAACCTGAAGAGAAGAAAAAATTATTTTCTGAATTCTTCCGTGCAAAAAATGAGCTCACTAAATCAATCAGCGGAACAGGACTTGGTCTGTCAATCGTAAAACGCATAGTTGATTCCTACTCAGGAAAGATTGAAGTTGAATCAGAATTCGGCAGCGGAACTACATTCAGAATTTTCTTGCCCTCCTCTCTTAAGTCAGTATAAAACTATAACTCTTTTTAAGAAGTATTATAAACATGGATTAAAAGAGACTCTCGAAAGATATTTTTAATGGTGGTCATCTATTCGTATCAATTTGAAAAAATTTCTCTCAAAAAAATTTGTTATTAATAAAACCATTAGTTAGCAGCTAAATTAGGGTTATTATTTGCAGGCACTATCTATGTGATTGGTGCTTTAGATGACATCAAAAATATTTCATCACAGACAACTATTGTCGATTAAACAGAGATATAAGGTTTTAATGATTTAATTTTACAAACACATTTTAGATAAACTATCTAATAGGCGAATTTAAATTAAATGTTTTACTCATCTTTTTTATCCAATCTTCATTTGGGGTTATTATGAAAAACTTATACTGTTTCTTATCACTTTTATTTGTTGCTTTAATTTCGATGTCAGGTTTCTCTCTTGCATTCGTCCCTGATGGGGTTAGTCTTACAAAAACAGCACAGGGCTATCACATTAATTTTAACCTGCCTGATTATCAGATTGAACAAGTATCTGCAGCGGGTAATGAATATCTTAGAATAACTGTTCCTGATTATGGCGTCACATCGGAAGTTGGTTTGCCTGAACTTCCATCAATATCATTTAATCTTTTTATTTCGAATGCAGAAAGTCAGCCAGGATATGAAATAAAAAACATTTTCGCTTCAGAGAGGATAATTAAAAACAAAATATATCCATTCCAGATGCCGTGGGAAAAGTCAAGACCTATCGATGAAAGACCATTTACTATTAATAATGAGTACTACAATTCGGCTGGCAATCCGGAACAACCATTCGTTAATGTTTCGGAGCCGTTTATTATTGCCGGAATAAAAGGTGTAACTATTACACTTTATCCTTTCAGATATAATCCGGTTGAGGATAAGCTGGTTGCAATTAGTAATGGCTCGGTTGATATTTTGCTTAACCACCAAATCACACCCGTAGCTGATAAATCACCCTCATTAAATCAGTATCTGGGAAGTGTATTTGTAAATTATGAAGGAACATCTTTTCGGGCTGCGTCAAAATATCTTATTATAACAGACCCGACTTTTGAAACCGGTATGCAGCAGTTTGTCACTCATAAAATCAGCAAAGGTTTTGAAGTTGACATGTTCAACACCACAGTTACCGGAACGACAACAACTACTATAAAAAGTTTTATTCAAGCCAGATACAATAATCCGGCAACTAAACCAGAATATATTTTGCTGGTTGGGGATGTTGCACAAATTCCAGCATGGACCGGCACGGGTGAAGGCTCGCCTAAAACGGATCTTAATTATGTTCAGCTTGAAGGCACAGATTATTTTGCTGATGCTTTTATAGGGAGATTTTCAATTGCTAATGCTGCAGAGCTACAGAATGCAATAAACAAATCTCTTTATATGGAAAATCTTATCGGCACATTAACAAAGAAAAATATTTATATGTCCTCAACTGATAACTGGCAGATAACGGAAGGGACACACAATTTTATTATCAACCAGTATTTTGAACCAGCCAGCTATACTAATCTTAAACTATATACGTATACTTATGGCGCAACAACACAACAGTTGATCAACGCTTTAAACGATAACCAGATTTTTGCCATTTACTCCGGACACGGATCAGAATATTCCTGGGCAGATGGACCTGTTTTAAGCCAGCAGCAGGTAAGAGACTTAACAAATACATGGTATCCGTATGTTTATTCTTTTGCGTGTGTAACCGGCTCATATCATCTTACAGAATGTTTTGGTGAAACCTGGCTGCGGACAGATAACGGTGCTTCCACGTTTTACGGATCTTCCGTGAACTCATACTGGGATGAAGATGATATTCTTGAAAGACGATTGATCAAAGCTATGTTTGAAGATGGGCTTACAAGAGTTACTCCGATGTTTGATATGGGAAAAATTTATTTGGTGAATCACTATGGTGGCGGAGTTACACAGGGAAGTACAATGCTGCGATATCTTGAAATGTATAACTTGATGGGCGATCCATCAATGCCGGTTATTGAAATGGGTCCACCTTGTCCCATTGATCCACCAGCAAATCCAAACCCTGCAAATAGTGCAACAGATATTCCAATTACCGGCAACACAGCAACATGGACAAATGGTGCAGGTGCAACACAAATTGAAGTTTGGTTTGGGGAAACTGGAAGCCTTACTCAAGTTTATAGCGGCGCACCAATTACATCATTATCACTGGCGGCTTTTGAGCCATTGGAATACTCTACCACTTATGGTTGGCAGATTGTCGGGAAGAATGATACCTGCTCTGTGCCAGGCTCTATTTGGAAATTTACAACAATTCAGGATCCGAATTTATTTCAGTGGGTTGAACCATTTCCTGATTTAAGTAACTGGACTATATTGGGACCATTGGGACTCACAAACTGGTCTGCAAACAGTTCTGCAAGTGCAGGTGGAACTCCCCCAGAATTAAGAATGAGCTGGACACCATCATTTAACGGTGAAACAAAAATGAGATCGGTCGTTATACCTTTACCAGAAAACAAAGAAATAAATTATTCTTTTAACTACTTTTTTGATTGGTATGCAAATCCAAGCGGAACAGTTTCGGTTTCTGTTACTTATGATGGCGGAGCCACAACCACACCTCTTTATAGTCAAGCTGATGCGACGGGAAATGTTGGACCAACTATAATTTCCGGATCATTCACTACTCCGGCTTCAGGTTCACAGAACACACAAATAGAAATTAAATTTGTCGGAAACTCGTTTAACAACGATAATATTTATTGGGATAACCTGACTCTTGGCTACATTGTTCCGGTAGAGCTGATATCATTTACAGCAGGATCTAAGGGTATTGATGTAGAACTTATCTGGAGAACAGCAACCGAAACGAATAATCAGGGATTTGAAATTGAAAGAATGAATGCTGGCAGTTCATTTGAGCAGATAGGATATGTTGCAGGATTCGGAACAACCACCGAACCAAAATCATATTCATTTGTGGATTCAAAGCTTGAAACTGGTAATTACACTTATCGCCTTAAGCAGGTAGATTATAATGGAACATTCACATATTCAGATGAAGTGAATGTTGAAGTTGAGATCCCGTTAGTTTATGCACTCGAGCAGAACTATCCGAATCCATTTAATCCATCAACTACAATTAAATATTCAATATCAGAAGACGGATTTGTGAAGTTAGCAGTTTACAACCTGCTTGGCGAGGAAGTAACCTCACTTGTAAACAGTGAACAGAAAGCCGGCAGATATGAAGTTGTATTCAATGCTGCGAAACTTTCGAGCGGAGTTTATATGTATCGACTTGAATCGAAAAACTTTTTATCAATTAAGAAAATGATATTAGTAAAATAATTTTAATCACATATAACCAGGTGAGATAAATGAAATCTTGTATTAATAGAAAAGCTATCTATTGTCTATTGCTCATTCTTCTTATTCCATCAGCCTCGTTTGCTCAGTGGCTGAACGATGGCGGAATAAAGACAAATATCCTGAGCGTTACATCTCAGAGCACAAAAGTTGAATATGTTCTTACTATTTATGATGAACGCACTGTTGATGTCAATGGAACCGAATGTTCACAATATCAAATTCCTGGCAGCATTGTTCTGATGGAAAGAGGATTACCTCAGCTTCCGGCAGACAGGAGAAGCATAGTAATTCCAGATCTTGCTTCAACAAATTATTCAATCATTGATGCAGAATATGAGTTGAAAGAAACTCTACCTGTAATGCCATCTAAAGGACATTTCACAAGGAATATTGATCCCGACTCAGTTCCGTTTGAGTTTAGTGAATTCTACACAACCAATAACTGGTATCCTGAGCAAAATATTTTGCTGGATGTTCCTTACATAGTTCGCGACTTACGTGGACAGACAATTCAGTTTAATCCGATGCAATACAACCCTGCAGAAGGAACATTAAAAATCTGTAAAAGAATAGTTGTTGAAGTTTTCAACGACTATAATTTGCAGGCAGTAAATCCATTCCTCAGGAATAATCCCCTTGAAGCAGTAGATAAAGATTTCGATGAAGTTTATAAAACTCTCTTCATCAATTATGGAATCGGAGAATTTGATTATGTCCCACTTGAAGAGACTGGCAGATTGCTGATAATCTATCCAACTGCATTTGCAGGTAATATAACACCGTTTTACAATTGGAAAGTCGAAAGAGGTCTCACTACTTTGTTAGCTGAATACCCAACACAAACAGGAACGGGTTCAACAGCAATTAAAAATTATATTCAAAATCTTTACAACTCTCCTGAAGGTTTAACTTTCATAATTCTTGTTGGAGAGTCAAACCAGATTCCAACTATTTACGGAGTGTCCGAAGGCGCACCTTCAGATCCTTGCTATATTAAACTCGCTGGCAGTGATGCTTATCCTGATGCTTTTATTTCAAGAATTTCGCCAACATCTGCAGCAAATCTTGATTATGTTTTATGGAAGTTGATAAGGTATGAAAAATATCCAGACACAGGTCCTGATGCAGCGTGGTATTTAAAAGGTATCGGTGTTGCAAGCAACGAAGGAAGTCCGCCTGACTGGCAGCGTGCAAACCTGCTGAGAGATATGCTTATAAACGATATGTACTTCACGCAGGTTGATCAGATATACGATCCGGGTGCAACGGCATCGCAGGTTACTAATGCACTTAACAATGGCAGAAGTATTATTAATTATATTGGACATGGATCCGGAACTTCCTGGAGCACTACGGGCTACAGTAATTCAAACATTCATCAGCTCGCGAACGGTTATAAAAATCCATTTATAATTGATGTTGCTTGTGTGAACGGCAATTTTACTTTAAGCGAATGTATGGAAGAAGCATGGATACGAACCGGTGATATGAATAATCCGAGAGGAGCTATTGCTGCTTATGGTGCATCTACAAATGCAAGCTGGGTTCCGCCGTGTGATATGCAGAATCACGCAATGATGCTTTTAACAACCAGGCAAAAACAGACGGTTGGTGGAGTCTGCTTTAACGGATTGATGCACGCAATGGATCTTTGGGGCGGAAGCACTGGTGAAGGTTTACAGCTGATGGAACAATATAATATTATGGGTGATTGCACAACATTATTGACAATGGGCATAACTCCTGACAGCACAGCACCAGCACAGATTACAGATTTGGCGGCGCTTGAGCCAACTTCAAATTCTGTTACACTTAACTGGACAGCACCGCTTGATTCTTCATTCCTTGGAATAGTGAGTTATGATTTGAGATACTCAACTACTCCGATTGTTACAAATAATGATTTTGAAAATGCAC
>JACZKK010000066.1 GCA_014860115.1 Ignavibacteriaceae bacterium | reverse complement strand
GGGATTTTAAACGCATTACAAGCACCAAGCAGAGCATAGTTCTGCAAAGAGTATGGATTCTCTAAGAAAATTTTTGCGGGCGAATATCTTTTTTCTGTTCGATTATTAGTTCTTTCTTCTTATCAATGAGCAATCTTGCTTGTAATTAGTAACTCTCTCATATATACTCTTACGGCATCTTTCGTCGAAGTCTTAAATGTAATAAATACATCCATTCCTTCCTGTTTGAGGACATCTAAATTGCTTCGGTCCATTCCTCTTGATATTATGGTTGAGCAATCACTCAGCAGAGAACGCACTTTAGTTGGAACAATTACTTTTTCACCGCTTGGTTTTTTGACTCTCAGATTGCTCTCTCTATACTCAGAAGCAACAATGTCTGATTCTTTAACGTCATAGACAACATATCCTTTTGTTGGAATAAACGGCGATTTGATGGTTACGCCGTCGTTCGATTCAATTGCTATTTTCATTTTGCATTCCCTCCTTAATTTGTTAAAATAAAATCTTATCAGCCTACTCGTGCTGAGTAAGCTCTTCTGACATTTACGCGGGCTTTTTTTGCAAACCGCTTGTGTCGAGCTGACCTATGAATCCTGCTGCTAAAACACACAGGACAGTTTTCGGGGAACCGTTCAACTGGATTATTCTCCCAATAATAACCGCATTCATCGCATTGAAATTTTTTCTTTGTCATCAAATACGTCCTCCTTTATCTAATCGATAATGTCGTTTATTTAAAAGAACAAGCTGCGTAGTAGAATAACTGTAATGAAGATGTAGAGATTTGAATATATTCTAATTCTAAGATAACCTTTTAAAATTAATAGTCAATAGCAATTTTGGTGAGCGGCGGTATTTCGTGTTGGCAACAATGTATTTACCACAAATTATTTTTATGGGAGGAAGGAATAATTTAAATCATTTCAGAAAGTAGTTCCTGGCGGGGATTAGCAATAATTACCTTATTAACAAGCAATCCTTTTTCGGAAACTATTCTTGCGCCGGCATCAACAGCGCTTGTAACTGCGGCAACATCACCGGTAACGCTGAAAAATGCTTTCCCGCCCAGAGCCATTGCAAGCCGCAGCTCAACAAGCTGAACTTTTGCTGCTTTTACTGCTGCGTCTGCCGCTTCAATTAACGAAGCAACAGAGTATGATTCAACAATCCCAAGCGATTCGAGCATTTGAACATTATTATGTCCGGCAATAGCCGGGAATATTGTCGGGTGAACATTTGGTATTACAAAATTATCTATTACGCCAAAACCAATGGTGTTGATTGTATTCTCAACCGCAGAAGTTACCGCCGCGACATCTCCTGAAATCAAGGTCATATATTTACCCGAACAAATCGTTCTTGAAATCATTAATTCTACTTCAGAAGTTTTAAGCATCAGGTCAGCAGCCTGAATACCAGACGCAATGCTTCCTAGTTCAATTAGCCCGATTGAGTTTTTAGTAATCATCTTATTTCCTTTATGATTCAATAGAAATACTTTCGGAAGTTACATCGCTAACTCTACCTGTTATAGATGCGTGAATGTTTGCACCCAACTCACCATCGGGGATTTTTCCTATTATCTGTCCTTCTTCAACTAGCTCACCCTTTTTAACAATTGGCTTTGCCGGTTTTCCAATATGCTGTTGAAGAGGAATTCTAACTTTGTTGATCGATATTTTTTCTGAGTTGTAAGGTGCATCAACATCATAATCCTGAAGTTTAAGCTTCATTATTAATTGTTTGAGAGGAACTTGTCTTCCATCTTTGATCGGATGAACTTTCACTGGTTTCTGCTGAACGAATTTTATTCCTTCTGCCCTCATTTCAACCTTGGCTTTATCGCAAGCTTCTTTCGGATAGAGATCTTCCGGACAAGCATAAAGCGTACACAATCCACAGGAACAGCAAAGTTCTGCCATTTGATTCCAAACTGCTGCGCCCGTTTTTGTAAATCCAAGAGAACGCATAACTTTGTGTGGTTCAACCTGGTAGCCAAGTAAATAACGAGGACAAAATTCTGTGCAATAACTGCATTGGTCACAAGCTGATTTGCCTATACGGCGCCAATTTTCTTCGGGTTGATTCTTTCTTTTAATTAAATAATGATCCTTTGGAAGAACAATTATTCCGGCCGTTGTTTTTGTAATAACTTCATTTAAATTAAAGGTAAGATTGCCCATCATCACACCGCCAACAAATATTCCAAACTCGCTAATTTTAGGTCCTCCCGCAAATTCTATAACGTCTTTGAAGCTGGTCCCAATCGGGACAAAAAGTGAAGATGGTTTTTTAACAGCGCCCGCAACACAAATAAATTTTTTTGTGACTGGAATATCTTTTCCTGCAAGAGAAATGTTGTAAAGCGTTTCTACGTTGTTCACGACACAGCCAATGTCGAGTGGAATACCAGCCGGTGGAATTAATCTTCCGGTTGCTTCGTAAACTAATTCAAACTCGTCACCGGAGGGATAATAATCACCAAGCTTTGTTAATTCCGATTTTTCATTTAAGTGTTTGCTGATTGCTGAAATTGCTTTTGCGTTTTTCTCCTTTATTCCGAAGTAACCTTTTTTCGCTTTTGTGCTTTCAATTAATAGCTCAAATCCTCTACAAATTTCTTTGGAGAAATGCAGCATCAACTCATAATCTTTGTGAATGAGTGGCTCACATTCAGCACCATTAGCGAGAACAAACTCTACTTTTGACTTTGCTTTAATGTGTGCGGGAAACCCAGCACCACCAGCACCGACTACGCCAGCATTAAATGTTTTTTCCGTGAGTGTCATTAGTTATTAAGAACCATTTCCTTTAAAGTTTCAATCCACGTTGGATGATCATTAAGACTTTCCACAAGCTGAATTTTTTGGCCACCATGTTTTTCAAAAAGCTTTTGATATTCAATTCCTATCTCTATCAAAGTTTCCAAGCAATCTGCAACAAAAGCAGGACTAAAAACTAATAATTTCTTTGCCCCTTCCTTTGCCTGTTCAATTATCATTTTATCAGCAAAGGGTTCCAGCCACTTTTTATCCAGCCTTGATTGAAAACACACGGTATACTTTTCTTTTGGAAGATTTAACTTTTGTGCAATAAGTCTTGTTGTTGCATAGCAGGTAGCTTTGTAACAGAACTTGTTCGTTTCATTTATTTCGCTTTCACAGTTGTGCTCTTCGCAGAGAGTTCCATCTTTGTAAACTTTATCAACCTGCCGTAGTGGCAAGCCGTGGTAGCTAAAAAGTACATGATCATATTCATCAAGCTTGTATTTGCTTGCCTGCTCAACGACGGTATTAATATAACCATCATTGTCATAAAACTGACTGATGAATTTTACTTCGGGAATTACCCACCACCTGCTTATTGTTTTCATCACTTTGTCGATAACCGATCCTGTTGTCGCTGAAGCGTATTGGGGAAAAAGAGGAATAACTATTATCTTTTCATGATTTTTTTTGTAGACGTATGAAAGAACGTCTTTAATCGGGGGGTTTTTATAGCGCATTGCAAGGTGTACCTCATGATTTTCACCAAGAGCTTTCTGTAGTTTTTCCTGGACGGATTTTCCGTAGTAAAGAATCGGAGAGCCCTTTATTCCATCGGGAAGTCCATTGTTGGTCCAAAGTTCCTCATAAATTTTGGCCGACTTCGGTGCGCGGAAAGGAACTATTATTAAATTCACCAGAATGAACCGAGCGAATGCCGGAATATCAATAACACGAGGATCGTTAAGAAATTCAAAAAGATATTTTCTCACATCTTTTACAGTAGGACTATCTGGCGTACCAAGATTTATGAGTAGAACCGCTGTCTTTGATTTCATAATTTAAATAAGGTTCATTTCTATAAGTTTCAATGTGAAATTTAATAAGTCTTTAAGTGAATATTAAATGAAATTTTTCGTTTTATTATTAGCGTCTGTTTTTTTAATTATGTGGAAGCAATGTTCAGATGAACCAAATGATTGTGTCTGTACAGAGGAATT
>JACZKK010000065.1 GCA_014860115.1 Ignavibacteriaceae bacterium | reverse complement strand
TCTCTTAGTTTCTTTAATACCCGGATTAGTGATAAATGATTTTTGTGTTTCCACGTTGCTGCGGGATAAAGCAAATATTTTTGTTTCAAGCCAAACCTGCTCGATAACATTTCCCAGGTGCTTTCATCTTTGGACAGAAACCAGCTTTCTGAAAACGGAGGAGGGCAAACCGATACTTTATTACTATTAACTCTGAAATATTTTAATATGTCATTTTTTACATGCTTAAATGACACTATTATATGATCAGAACAGAATATAGCCAGTTGATTATTAATCTTTCGATGGATTTTTTCTCTAACACTAAAAAACTCCGGGTAATGATATTCCTGCAAATCATGCATCGTTATTATTACCGGAACATTTATTTTGTAAACAGGAGAATACTGTACAGGAACGTGAAAAACAGACAGATTGTTCTCCATAAGAACTTTTGTATAAGGATTTATTTTATTGGAAATATGAAATAAGGATTCAATTAACTTTATTGATGGGATGATTTTTCTTAGTAAAATGAAAAATGTTAAGAGCAAGAAATAGACATAAAGTTTTAGCTTAACAGAGAAATCATTTCTGTTAATATTAACCACTTGAAGTTTAGAATCGGATAAGATTTCCTTAAATTTTTCATTCACTTCATTGGAAGTAATGACGAAGACTTTTTCAATCTCCTTTGATTTGATAAGTTCCTTAAGTATTCCTACAGTATAAGTAAAAATTCCACCAGCAGATATGGTAGTGTGGTGAATGTAGAAGCCTACTTTCATCAGGAAACAATCATTAAATAATTTTGTGGTAAATTAAGTGGCCGATCTTTTCATCCAACCCAACTCTTACAAATCCAAGCTTTTCATATAAATTACGTGCGACTGAATTATCAGGATGGACCTTGAGCATCAAAGTTTTAATTTGATTGAGCCTGCAAAAAGAGAAAGCATGGTATAGGGTTAAAGTCGAAAGACCTTTATTAGAATATTTTGAGGAAATCCATACACCGTATGATGGTATATCAAATCCTTTATCAAAACCTCTAAGCATGTAAAAGCCAATAAGATCTTCATTAAAGAATAAACCAAAATACCTATCTAGCTTCCTTTCACTTAAAATTTTTTTAATATATCCTTCTGAATATTCAGCAAACGGAATGAAGTGTTTCAAATATTCTTTACTTTCTGCAGTTAATCTCTCGGATAAGATAAAAGCCTGCTCAACTTTCAATTCTTTTATTTCCAGACTATTTTTTGTCATGATGATAAGCTGCAATTTTTGAAGTGATAAAACGAATATCATCATTAGAAAGATCAGGATAACTAGGCAAATTAATTCCTCTCTTTCCTAAATCTTCAGCCTCGGGATAAGAATTTCCATCAATATACATCGGCATTGTATGAACTGGATGGAAAGCTGGTCTTGTTTCAATTCCGTTTTCAGCGAGGTAATCTCTCAGCTCCTTTTTTTGTTTTTCAGAAGCTGCAAGAATTGTAAACATCCAGTAAGAGTGCTTTACATTTCCTACTTCAAGGTGAAATTCAACCGGGATATTTTTAAGAGCCTTTTTGTATTCCGAGATTATTCTATCCTTCTTCTTTATTATTTCAGATATTCTTTCCAGTTGAGCTGTGCCAATGGCTGCACAAATGTTTGTCATTCTATAATTATATCCAACTATATCATGAAAATATTCTTTGCCTTGTGCAAGTCCTTGACCTTTTAATCTTATAACCATCTCTTCAAGATGTTTGTTATTAGTGCAAACCATGCCACCTTCACCAGTGGTGATTGTTTTATTACCAAAGAAACTAAAAGTGGAAATATCACTAAAACTTCCTGCATGCTTGTTATCGTAATAACTACCGATGGCTTCAGCACAATCTTCAACAATGAATAGTTTGAATTCATCAGCAATTTTTTTGATTTGCTTCATATCGCAAGGATGGCCATAGATATGAACAGCCATAATTGCTTTTGTTTTTTTTGTAATCTTTTCACGAATTTTTGCGGGATCAATTTGCCAGGTTTGAGGATCTGAATCGACAAAA
>JACZKK010000064.1 GCA_014860115.1 Ignavibacteriaceae bacterium | reverse complement strand
GATTTACACTGATAATTTAGGTGGTGCATCTACATTCCAGTTAACTGTAAATGTGGCCAATGGTTGGAATATGGTATCAATCCCGGGATTACATCCGACAGATCAGAATGTAAATACCTGGTGGGCATTCAGAGATCCGGGAGCAAACGTATTCAGATACGCTGGTGGATATCAGTCAGTAACAGATGCAATTCCAGGCACAGGATACTGGATGAACACACAGGAGCCAGAACATATAACACCGGAGACGAATGGCCTGCAGGTGGAATAAACATAGTTCCTCATACACCATTAGCAGGCGCATCAGGTTGGAATTTGTTTGGCGGATATGAATTGAGTGTGACAGCAGCAAATGTCACAACAAATCCTCCGGGGTTACAGAATGGTCCGATCTATAGATATTCAGGTGGATACTCAGTAGCAACAACGATAGATCCAGGATATGGATACTGGATAAAGTTGAATTCAGCAGGACAGATAATAATTCCTGAGACAATGTCAAAAGGTGAAGCAGTAGAATACTTCCCGGAAGAATGGGGAAGAATCATTCTTACAGATGCAACAGGAATAAATTATACGTTGTATGCAGTAAAAGGTGAAACAGACTTAACGCAGTATGAATTACCCCCTGCACCACCGGCAGGAATGTTTGACATACGTTACTCAAGCGGAAGGATAGCAGAAGATATCAACAGTTCAGTGAAGACGATAGATATGAGTGGAGTAACATATCCATTGACGCTAAGAGTAGAAAGAATGGATATCAGTTTGATGCATAAGACAGGAAAGGCAGTGAACGTGAATCTGAAATCGGGTGAAGATGTAGTGATCAGTGAAGAATCAGTAATGAAGCTGATGGTATCAGGAGAATTGATTCCTGCTAAGTATGCACTTGAGCAGAACTATCCAAATCCATTCAACCCAAGCACGGTGATAGATTTCTCATTGCCTGAAGATGTGGCAAATGTAAAACTCTCGATCTACAATACATTGGGAGAAAAGGTAGCAGAATTAGTTAACACAGCTTTGGCAGCTGGAAAGTACCATTATCAATGGAACGCTCAGAATGCAGCGACAGGAATGTACATCTACGAACTGAGAACTGATAATTTTATTTCAGTTAAGAAGATGCTCTTTCTGAAGTAAATAAAAGAATCAAAATTTATATTTGAACCCCTGCTGGTAATATTTTAGCTGGGGTTTATTTATTATTTTTAAAAATATTCATCTGAATTTTTATCATTATAATTGTTTTTTATTTAACTTCAAAGAATAGTATTACCAAGTGAAAATCTCTCTGATCTACTATTTTTTATTTTTAATTACATTTATTCCAATGATCTCTTTCGCTCAAGGAGTATTAAATTGGAAGGTGATTAAAAGTCCTACATCTTATACATTAAATAAACTGAGTCTTATTAACGAAAGTACAGGTTGGATTCAAGGAGATAATGGAACAATTATATATACTAGTGATGGAGGAAAGAACTGGAATTCGTTATATAGTGCCGTAGATACATTTATGCTGGATATTTTTTTTCTGAATGAGAATTTAGGTTGGGTTCTGTTTTGGGATTTGATTCCTCCGTACACTTCAAAAATATTGAAAACTACAAATGGTGGTTTCAACTGGAAAGTTGAATTATGTCCTGGTGAAAATACTTTCTTTCAATCCGTTTACTTTCTTGATTCGTCTACTGGATTTCTTGCTGGATCTGATATTTTCAAAACTTCAGATGGAGGAGTTAACTGGTTTGAAGTTAATGTAACCGATATTGATACCATACCTCCCAATTTTGCTGAATTCCCTGTTAAGAGAATGGCTTTTTATAATAAGGATGTTGGGTACGCTTGTGGCGGAAGACTTGATCTGGCTGGAGTTATGTGGTGGACGAAAGATGGTGGAGAAAATTGGCTGGCAAAGGGTTTGGGTCCTGACCCATTTAATGATATTCATATCTTCGATTCTTTAAATGTAATTGGACTTGGGGGAGATCCGGAAGGATTTTATGGCATAAGTCAGATTAATACGTCGGATGGAGGATTTAGTTGGAATTATAAAGAACTTGAATTTTCCGGCGTTGTAAATGCTGTATCCTTCAGAACAAACATGGAAGGATGGGCAGTCAAAGATGATAAATTTTTATTTTCTCTTGACAGTGGAGAGGAGTGGATAGAACTTAACACACCTGGTAATGTTATTCTTCAAGATTTAATTTTTACTGATTCTTCTACAGGCTATGCTGTCGGAACAGACGGTACGATATTGAAATATCTTTCTACTATATCAAATAATGATGACCATAATCAAAGAAATTTAACAGTAGGATTCTCGTTGGAACAAAATTATCCTAATCCTTTCAACCCAGTTACTGTAATTAATTATATTGTTCCGGAACCTTGTTTTGTTACGCTTAAAATCTATAACATTCTGGGTCATGAAATTGTATCACTGGTAAATGAAGAAAAGCCAACTGGGAATAATAAAGTAACCTGGAATGCTTTGAACTTACCAAGTGGGATATATTTCTATCAAATGAAAGCTGGAAAATTTATTGAAACTAAAAAGATGATATTGATTAAGTGAATAAGCGAATATCGATTGACCGACCTGCTAAAAAATTTTTTAATCATCCATTTGTTTTATTGAGTTATTTTTCTGTAAATTTATTATATGTAAGTAGGAGCATAACATTTCTTATTCAAAACATACATGTAAAGTCTCAGGAAAATGGAGAGGAATTTCTTTTTTAATTACCTGAGCTTTCCGTGTTACAGCTAATTTTTTGGCTAGAAGTGTTTACGAAATAAATAATTGTGATCTATTTTTTCATTTTCAGGAGGCAAACAAATGAAATCTTTTCTGTTCTCTATTCTTTTTGTTTCTTTGTGTTTTATTTTCAGCTCGATTTCTCATCTTTACGCTCAGGTAGACTCAGAGCGTCAATTATATGACAATGATGAACTTTTTCAGCAGCTTTCAGGAGCAAAACGATCTCTGCTGGAACAAAAGTTTGGCAAGAAAGAATCATCTTTCAAGGAATTCGTTTCAGGTTTAAATCAGGGTATGCAAGCTCCACAGGCCGAATCTATTGAAATTCCTTTGGATGTAGTGAATGCTTCAGATGTTTTAGTTAATAATAATACTGGTGCTACCGGCACAGCTTATTTTACTCAAAGTGAAACCAGTATTTTGGCTTTCGGGAATAACGTTTTAATAGGATTTAATGATTCTGGTTCTAACAATGGTGCAAGCAAATTCACCGGTTTCTCTTATTCATTAAATGGAGGAGTAAGCTTTACTGATGGCGGCACCTTACCAACGAACGCTGGGGGTGATGCAGGCGATCCCGTATTTGCTAGAAATGAAACAACAGGTCGGATTTACTTTTCAACACTTGGATTTAACGTCTCTACGATCCAGGTATTTCGTTCTGACAATAATGGTGTAACTTGGTTAGCTCCTGTAAATGGAACTCCCGGGGGATCATCTGAGGATAAACAGTGGATGACTGTTGACAACTTTGCCGGTGCAGGCAACGGGAACGTTTATCTTATCTCTCGCCGATTTGGTGGTACAACTGGAATCTATTTGTTTCGATCACTCGATAACGGTGCTACCTTCGGCCCTACTAGTGGTGTCTTGGTTGTTTCAGCTTCTGCAGGAAACGTTCAAGGTGCGTACGTTGCCGTTGGACCTGATCATTCAGTATATGCTTTTTGGTACGAAGCAGCAACCGGAACAATTAAGATGCGAAAATCTACCGACTTTGGAGTTAGTTTTACAGCAGCCGTAACCGTTGCCAGCGGTTTAGTTGGGGGAGTTAATGGTGATCTGGGACTAACTGGCCTACGACAAGGTACTGCTACATTTAGTAGTTTCCGATCTAATCAGTTTCCACATGTAGCTATAAATCCAGTCAGTGGTCATCTTTATGTTACATTTGACAACGATGCAGCAGGCACTGATAAAGCTGATATTTTTATGGTAATGTCTACAAATGGAGGATCTAACTGGACATCGGCAGTTCGAGTAAATGATGATGCTACAACTACCGATCAATGGATGCCGACCATTGCAGTTACTCCAGATGGAAGTAAATTAGGTATTTTTTATTATAGTCGACAAGAAGATACCGGCAGTAATAATTTGTTCAAGTACTATGGTCGTATTGGTTCCATTTCAGGTTCGACAGTGACTTTTAATCCAGGTTTTGCAATTAGTGATGTTGGATCACTACCAGAATTTGGTCGTGATGCAACAGTAAATAGTGTATACATGGGTGACTATAATCATGCATCAGTTACAACTTCACCAAATACATTTCATGTTGTTTGGTCAGATAACCGTGATGATCTTGCAGGTGGGGCACCTCGTAAAGATCCAAATGTTTACTATGAAAAGATTTCTCTTGCGCCAAGTCAATTTCTTGTTTGGGAAGGAGCTATTGGTGGACAGGATTATAGTGGTACATATATTAAAAATTTCTTAACCGGTTTAAGTTATACTGTTGATCATACTTCAGTATTTCCTGCTGACTTAACGCCGTATCAAGCGGTATTTCTTTGCTTTGGAATGTATCCCGGTAATGTAACATTTGATTCAACCAAAGCTGCTAGGGTTAAAGCTTACCTGGAAGCTGGCGGCAGAGTGTATCTTGAAGGTAATGATGCTTTAGAGTTTGATCAGGGCGGAAATGCAGCATTACATAATTTATTTGGAATTGGAGCCGGTTCAGATGGAGGAACAAATGTAATTGATGGATTGCAGGGGCAGGTTGGTTCCATTACTGAGGGTATGCTGTTTACAGCTTCCACGCAACTGAATAATGGTTTTATTGATATCCACGTCCCCGTTGGTGGAAAAACCTCATTTATAGAATCCGGGTATGGAGATGTGGCTGTACAATATTCAGGAGCTTTTGATCAGAAAACATTCTGTTTTTCATATGCACTTGCATATCTGACAGATGGTTCATTTCCAAATACAAAGACTGAACTAATGACGCGAATTTTGAATTTCCTTATTGGGCCACCAGCATTGCCCCCTGATATTAGTGTTACTCCATCTTCTCTTACTTTTAGTATTATTGAAGGTGGTAACGATGCGGACATTATTACATTAAATAATCTTGGTCAGCAAACATTAATATGGAATCTATTTGAGCAAGATCCCAATTTGCCTGCGGTGCAGCTAAAGCTTGAAGATGGAAGAGAGTTACCTGTAAGTATACAGCCAAAGTTTGATTGGAGTCAACCGGTAAAAGGAGAAGATTATGTACCTTTGCCTCCATCAGTAGAAAAGCCACTGATTGATTTGAAATATAAACCACTTTATGGATACGAACCTTTTGAAAACTCGACGTTATTTGGAACAGATGCATTTTCCACAGAAACATCAAACGGTAACTATATCCAATTTGATCTTGGTACTCCTCAAGTACTGAATGCGATTAATCCATTATCTGATTTCATCTGGGCTGGTGATTTTGGAGTCAATCTTACATTTTCATACGCAGTAAACGCAGCTACAAATAGATTTGTCAAAATAAATAAAACAACTGGTGTGATTACAGATATTGGTCCTTGTTTACCACTAGTTAGCGGTGAAATATTTACCGGAATGGCGATTGATCCAACAACAGGTATAGTATATCTATCCAGTACTAATCTTGCAACTTCCTGGTTGTACACGGTTAATACTTCTACAGGTTCACCATCCCTTGTTGGAACCATTACGAATTCAACTGGAATGATAGCTATTGCTATAAATAACAATGGTCAGATGTATGGTCATGATATTCTTTTAGATGTTATGTTCACTGTAAATAAAGCAACTGCAGCAGGAACCGTTATAGGACCACTAGGCTTTGATGCGAATTATGGACAGGGGATGGACTTTGACCCACTGACAGGAACACTTTATCTATCTGCATTTAATAACACTACATTCCAGGCTGAACTAAGGACTGGAAATACAACTACAGGAAGCACTACTTTGGTTGGAGTATTAGGAAGTACCACACCTGGAGGATTAGTTCAGTTAGGTTGGATTGGTTTACCAGGTGAACCATTTGATTGTACTTGGCTTAGTGAAAATCCGGTATCAGGATTAATACCTGCTGGTGGAAACCAAGTTGTGGATATATCGGTTGATGCAACAGGGTTGACTGTTGGTACCTATAGTTGCGAATTAATAATTAATAGCAATGATCCCGACGAACCAATCATTACGATTCCTATCACGCTAAACGTGACGCCAGCAACTCCGCCAGATATAAATGTAACACCAACTGCACTTGTATTTAATGCATTAGTAGGTGGAACAGATTCAAAAGTCCTTAATATTGCAAATACAGCACCTGCTGGTTATAATAATTTGAATTGGAATATCACAGAGGAAGATCTAGCTCTAATTACTGAGAATGGCAAGAAAATTCCGGTACAAATTAGCACAGAAAAAAATCTAGAGATAAATAGATATGAAAATTCTGACGAAAATTCATATAGTAATTCTGCATTTTTTAACGGAGAAAAACTTTCATCATTGAATGGCTCGGACAATAATGTGGATCTTAGTAGTTACATTGAAGCCGCAAAGAATTATCAGTCCTCACCTGAAGCAATACCCGCCGACGTGTTGATTGTTGCTTCTGATGATGATCAAGCTTCGTTACGAACTTATTTAACTGCTTTTTCTGATATTAATGTGGTCGATTATTTTGATGCCCGTTTAGCTACTCCGAGTCTTGCTCAACTAACGCCTTACGATGTAGTATTTGTTTATTCAAATAATACTTTTCTTGATGCTGCAGCACTTGGTAATGTCCTTGCTGATTATGTTGACGCAGGGGGAGGTGTAGTCTCCGCTGAGGGTGCATTTACAACTGGTTTTGCTTTGGCAGGTCGATTTGTTACTGACGGTTATTCTGCTTTTGTAACTGGCGCGGTAAACTTCACGACAGTAAATCTCGGAAGCTATGATGCTGGTCATCCCATTATGTCAGGTGTAAGTACGCTAACTGAATTTTTATGGTCAGCTGTAACTCTTCAGACTGGTGCAGTTTGGGTTGCGGAATATTCAAATGCAGTTCCATTTGTTGCGACTAAAGGAGCTAGAGTTGCATGCATCAATGGTTTCTTCGGAGTTGGTTCAGGCTATACAGGTGATATGCCATTTGTGCTTCATAACGCAATCACCTGGGCTGGCGCATCGAATGTTTCGTGGATTTCGGCAAATCCAACTTATGGATCAATACCTGCCGGAGGTAATCAGAACGTAGACGTAACAGTTGATGCTACTGGCTTAGCTCTTGGTACATATCACTGTAATCTGGTCATTAATAGTAATGATCCTGATGAACCGTCGAAAATGGTACCGGTTACACTAAATGTTTATGTTACAGGACCCCCGCCTGCTAACTATGCAATAGTTACTAATATTTATGATAATTCCATTAATATTATTGACGTGGCCACAAATGTGATAACTGGCCCATATCTTGGCGGTAGTTTAGGAAATGGCTACCTACTAGATCCTGTGATTACACCTGATGGAAATACCGCATTGATTTCAAACTTTTTAGAGCAGTCCGTGTACTTCGTTGATGTGACAAATGCAAACAATCCGAGTGCTATTGGTTCAGTAAATGTTGGATTCGCTGCGGAAGATATTGCTTTAACAGAGGATGGTGCTTTTGCAGTTGTGACTGATGGCGGAAGCTCTTCACCGGTCGTTGTTATTGATGTTGCAACTCAGTCCATTATTCAGACTCTGGTTATTTCACCACGTTACGCTCAGGCTGTAACCATCGCACCAAATGGAACAGTTTTATTGGCAGATTATTTTAACAGCCAGTTGCATGTTTTGACAATGAACTTATCTACCGGGATATTGACCGATCTGGCGGTTGCCATACCTGTACTTCCGGGACCATTAAATATTTCTATTGGTCCAGATGGCCAGACAGTACTTGTTGCAAACGCCGATGCACTTATTATGGATGTATTATTAATTACATCACCGGGTGTTGTTATCCCTACTGGAACAGTATCAAATATATTAAATGCTCAGTCAATCGCATTCGAAAAAAATGGTTCACGGGCCTTTGTCGTACAAACAGGTACCTCTCCTGATCAGTTAGCAGTATTAAATGTTGTCTCACCAGGAATTGTGATAGATACTGGTGTACGTGTTAGTCTTCTAACAGATGCATTTGGTGGATACTATGGTGTTGACGTGATAGATGTATCAAAGGACGGAAACTGGGCTTATGTTGGTACTCCAAGTGGTGTATCTGTAACAGATGTTGCAGTTGTTAATTTAAATACGTATACACTAGCTCCAAACCTTACTGCTCAATATTACCCCACTGGTATTGCAATTGGAGGCGGAGCCTCTACCTTCCAGCTGACAGTTAATATAGCAGATGGATGGAATATGGTATCAATCCCTGGATTAAATACGCCAGATCAGAACGTAAGTACGTGGTGGGCATTCAGAGATCCGGGAGCAAATGTATTCAGGTATTCTGGTGGATATCAACCAGTAACAGCTGCAGTACCCGGAATCGGATACTGGATGAAACACGCAGGAGCCAGAACCTATAATACAGGTGACGAATGGCCAGTAGGTGGAATTCAGATAGTAGCTCACGATCCAATCGCAGGAGCCTCAGGCTGGAATCTGTTTGGCGGTTATGAGATA
>JACZKK010000063.1 GCA_014860115.1 Ignavibacteriaceae bacterium | reverse complement strand
TATGATGTTGATTATGTTTCAAATTTTGGATTCGGCTTTGAAGCATTTGCAGCAGAAGTTTCTAAGTATACTCCTGAATGGGCTTATATTGAAACCGGAATAGATCCCGATGTAATAAGAGAAACTGCAAGAGAAATGGCTCGTTACAAACCAGCAACTCTTATTCATCCCGGAAGACATGTTACCTGGTACGGCGACGATGCACAAAGAAGTCGTGCAATTGCTTTACTCAATGCTTTGCTGGGAAGTTGGGGCAGAAAAGGTGGATTTTATATGCCTTATAGTTATAGCATTCCTAAATATCCTTATCCGGAATATCCCGAATTGAAAAAAGAACCGGTTGATAATCCTGATGGAAAATATCCTTTCGCAGAAGGCGAACAAATTTCCACAGGAATAAGAGAAGCAACTATCACTGGTATTCCTTATTCCATCAAAGGTTGGATTATTTATGGAACCAATCTGATGCAAGCTTTGCCAAATCAGCAGGAGACAATTGCTGCAATACAGAATCTTGATTTAATGGTTGTTGTTGATGTTGTTCCGAGTGAAATTGCTGGTTGGGCAGATGTTGTTCTACCTGAATCAGTTTATCTTGAAAGATATGATGATCTGAATACTTCTCCTTTCAGAGAAGGATTTGTTGGAATTCGACAACCAGTAGTGACAGAACCAAATGATCAAAAACCAAACTGGTGGATTGCAAAAAAACTCGGTGAGAAACTTGGACTTCAGAAATATTTTCCATGGGAAGATATCGAAGATTACCTTGATACAAGATTGAAACTTGCCGGACATTCTTTTGAAGAATTGAAAGAAAAAGGAATCATCAAAGGTCCACAGCAACCAATTTATTTTGAGGACGGAGTTGAACCTGAATTCTGGACACCATCAGGTAAGATAGAATTTTATTCACCACAACTTGCAGAAGCAGGATTCGATCCGGTTCCGAAATACACAAAACACCCTGACCCACCTTCTGGTTACTTTAGACTTCTTTATGGAAGAGCTCCTGTTCATACTTTCAGTAAAACACAGTCTAATCCTTTGCTTCGTGATATGATGAGCGAAAATGAAATCTGGATTAATGCAGATATTGCTGAGCAATATGGATTGAAGCAAGGTGATAAAATCAAATTAAAAAATACTGATGGTGTTATTTCTGACCAGATAAAAGTAAAGCCAACAGAAAGAATTAGACCTGACTGCGTTTATATGGTTCACGGATTTGGACAAAAATCAAGACAACTAAGAAGCACTTACAAAAAAGGTGCAAGCGATGCGGAACTTATTACTCAATACAAAACTGATCCGCTGATGGGAGGAACTGCAATGAATGTGAACTTCGTGACATTTGAGATGGAGGTGTAAAATGCCAAGATACGGAATGGTGATAGATACTCGTAAATGCGTTGGATGTAAGGATTGTGTTGTTGCCTGCAAAACTGAAAACAATGTTCCCGAAGGTTACAACAGGGATTGGATTGTAACCGAGTCTTTTGGAAAATTTCCTGATATCAATATGGAAATAAGAACTGAAAGATGCAATCAATGTTCAGAGACGCCGTGTGTTGCCTGCTGTCCGACCAGTGCAAGTCATATTCACGATGTTGGCGGCGTTGTTCTCGTTGATCATAATAAATGCATCGGCTGTAAAGCATGTGTTCAAGCTTGCCCTTACGACGCAAGATTTATTCATCCTGATGGATATGCTGATAAATGTACTTTCTGTATACACAGAGTTGAAAAGGGAGAGCATCCTGCTTGTGTTGAAGTTTGTCCGACTTATTGCATGCACTTTGGTGATCTTGATGATCCAAACAGCGAGGTAAGCAGGCTTTTAAATTCAAGGAAGTATCATTCATTGATGCCTGATGCAGGAACTCAGCCAAATATTTTTTATTTAGTATAGGATTTTGCGATGCACGAAATATTCACAACAAGAAATAATCCTCACGTTGATCCTTTTATGACAATGTGGGGCTGGGAAATTCCTGTTTATCTTTTTCTCGGAGGAATGGTTGCAGGAATGATGATCATTGCAGGATATTTTTTATTCAGTGGAAGACACAAAGAAAGCAATTGTTCCTGCTTTTCAATTCCGTTTACAAGTTTTATTCTTCTTTCACTTGGAATGCTTGCCTTGTTTTTGGATTTAGCTCACAAACCTTATGTGTGGAGATTATATACAACATTTCAAATTACATCACCAATGTCCTGGGGTGCGTGGATTTTAATTCTTGTTTATCCAGCATTGATTGCAAATATTTTGATTCGTCCTCCATCCTGGATGATCCAAAGGTTTCCGAAGTTAAGTTTTCTAGCAGGAAATCTGCAGGCTCATCCATTCTTCATAAAGAATATCGGAATACTGAATGTGATTTTGGGAATGATGCTTGGTGCTTATACAGGAGTTCTTTTAAG
>JACZKK010000062.1 GCA_014860115.1 Ignavibacteriaceae bacterium | reverse complement strand
AAGCGTTAAAGAATGTTTTATTGTATCACGTTGTATCAGGAAATGTTTCTTCAAAAGATGTGGTGAAGCTTGATAAAGCAACAACTTTGAATGGTTCAGATATTAAGATTAAGACGGTCGATGGTAAAGTTATGATTAACGATTCCCAGGTTACTGCTGCAGATGTAAATGCTTCCAACGGAATTATACACGTAATTGACACGGTCTTACTCCCTCCTACTAAATAGCCCCCTATGTGGATGATGAAGATACCCCGGAGTGATGACCCGGGGTTTTTTTATCATATAAGCAAGCGAAAATCTTTAACTAATGAGTTTATTATAATTTTTTAGAACATTCTTTTATCAATTTCCACGCTTCTTCAATGTGTCTTCTCTCATGCCTGATACTTCCAATGGTTAATCTTATTACAAATTTGTCGTTAAGTTTTGTGTGTGACAAAAATATTTTTCCAGAAGCATTAATACCTTCAAGTAATTTTTCATTCAGTTTATTTAATTCTTCTTCAGAATTATTTCCAGGATTATACCTGAAACAAACAGTCGAAAAAGGAACCGGAGCCATCAACTCGAAATCTTTTTCATTATTAATCCATTCAGCAAATTCTTTTGCTAGTTCAATGTGATTTTTAATTCTTTGAGCAAGTCCATCAACTCCAAAATAGCGAATTACAAACCACAGCTTTAGCGAGCGGAATCTTCTGCCAAGCTGAATTCCGTAGTCCATCAGGTTTTCTACTTCATCATCCTTATTCGTTTTTAGATATTCCGCAACAAGACTAAATGCCTGCTTTAGAATTTCAGATTTGCGAGTGAAGTAAATACTTAAATCCATTGGCGTAAACATCCATTTGTGCGGATTTATAACAATCGAGTCGGCACTCTCCCACCCCTTTGTAATCCATTTCATTTCAGGGATCATAGCTGTCACTCCAGCATAAGCAGCATCAATGTGAAGCCAGAGATTATTCTTCTCACAAATAGCCGCTATCTCTTCAACAGGGTCAACACTTGTAGATGAAGTTGTTCCAACAGTTGCAACAACACAAAACGGTTTCCAGCCATTTTTAATATCGTCTGTGATTGCTTCTTCAAGTTTCTGAGAAATCATTTCAAACTTATCGTTCACGGGAATCTTTTTTATTCCTTCCAAACCAACTCCAAGTGTTAAGGCACCTTTTTCAATTGATGAGTGAGCGTGCTCGGAACAATACATCCGAAGTCTTGGAACATCATGTCTTCCAGCCATTCCTTTTTCTCTGAAACCGAGATCTAACTGCTCGCGTGCAGAAGCAATTGCGTGCATCGAGCTTGTTGAAGCAGTATCATAAATAATTCCCCAATAATTTTCCGGCAGTTCAACCATCTGTCTGAACCAGTTCATCATAGCTTTTTCGTGCTCAGCGAATGCAGGAGAAGTTTTCCAGAGCATTCCGTTTATTCCGAGTCCTGCTGTTAAAAACTCAGCTAAAATTCCCGGTCCGCTTGAAGTTGAATTGAAGTATGCCATAAAACCGGGATGATTCCAGTGAGTGATTCCATCCATCAAAATTTTATCAACATCCTTCAAAACATTTTCAATCTCTTCGCCTTTATGTGGAGGTGATGATGGAATTCTTTGAAGAATTTCGCCAGGATTTACCTGTGAAAGAGGCGAATATTCCTCAATATCTTTTAAGTAATCAGCAATCCAGTCGACAAGCTGATGACCGCTCTTTCTGAATTCGTCTATTGGCATATCTGACATAATTTTTTCCATTCGTGTTTAATTAGTGAATTCGTGGCAGAAATAGGTGGCCACGAATCCGCCGATGGCGGACAAGTTCACAAATAAATTCATTCGAAAAATAAGAAATGAATTTGTCTTTATTCGCTTTGCAATATTTAATAAGTTAATACACACAATAATTTAAATTTCGACTGCATCAAACAATAATGAATAAAATTCTTTTAGTAATAATACTCGTAGTTCTGCTGTTTTCAATTTCTTGCAAGGAAAAACTCCCACTCGATAAAGACCTAACAAAAAAAAGTTATACTCTTATTAACCAGGATAGCACACGGGTAGTTTTTCCAGACAATATCAAAGGACATATAACAGTACTGGGTTTTATTTTTACTCACTGCCCTGACATCTGTCCGATGACAACGCACAATATGTATTTGACAGAAAAGCAATTGAAGCAAGATGGCATCAGTGATGTTAAGTTTGTTGCAATTAGTTTTGATCCTGAAAGAGATTCTCCCGAAGTTCTGAAAAAATTTGCTGAAGTAAGAGAACTTGATTTCAAAAGCTGGACTTTACTTACAGGTGAAAAGAATACAATCACTGAGATGCTAAAAAGGTTCGATGTAAAAGCTATTAAAACAGATGAGTTCAAGGATGCAGAAGGAAATTATGAGTACTCGATGATGCATACGGACAGGATTTCGCTAATTGATGAAAAAGGCAGGTTGCGAAAAAATTATAAAGGCAGCACAATAAACATTGAAGAATTAGTAAATGACATTAAAACATTAGAGGATTAAACTATGAGCATTCTAATAGCAATTTTATTTGTTCTCTTCCCGCCTGAAGACAAAATCAATATCAAAGATGCCTGGATGAGACCTTCATCAGAAAAAATGGCAACAGCACTTTATTTTGTAATTGAGAATAAATCTGAAACCGCTGATACACTTTTTCAGGTTGATTCAGATTTGGCAGAACGGGTCGAGATTCACGAGACATACTCAGAAGGCGAAATGATGGGTATGCGTAAAGTTAATTTCATTGTAATAAGTGCTAAAAGTTCATTTGAACTAAAACCTGGTGCCCACCACGTCATGCTGATGAAACTTAAGAATGATATTAAAGACGGCGATAAAGGTGAATTTATACTTCACTTTAAACAGGTTGGAGAGATAAAGATAACAGCAATCGCCAGGAAGCCGAAGTAGTCTCTTGTAGAGATTTTAAAACCTTTCTGCTCGATTTCCATTCCCACGAACCTGTCTGCGCTAGGCAGGAGTGGGAATCCATTTTGTTTTAAGTATTTTGGATTCCCGCTTGTCTCGGAGACAAAGTCTTTGGATTTTCACGGGAATGACACGTGAAACTGAACTTCTGAAACAACCTCTTAATTGTTTAGGAGAAGTGAGACCTATTTCAGTATCATCATCTTCTTTACGGAAACGTAGCTGCCACTTTCCATTCTGTATATATACATACCGCTTACAAGATTAGCAGCATCAAAGGTAACCTCATAGTTACCAGTTTTGTGGATACCGTTAACCAGATTTGCAACTTTTTCACCAAGCATATTAAAGATTGTAATGTTTACCAATCCATCAACAAGAACTGAATATTTGATACTTGTTGTTGGATTGAATGGATTTGGATAGTTCTGAGAGAGTGAATAGGTGTTTGGCAAAACTATTTCTATTTCCTGGCTTAGGTCATAATACTTAAAGCTTCCACCGAAGTCAACTTGCTTTATTCTGTAATTATAAATTCCTGAAGCAAGACCTTTATCCAAAAAAGTATAACTCTGGGTTTCTGTAGTGGTTCCGTGTCCTTCCACAAATCCAATATTATTCCAACTATCTTCGCCGGTACTTCTTTCAACGTGGAATCCACTATTGTTAAGCTCAGTAGCTGTCACCCAGCTAAGTGTGACATCATTTCCACTAACCGATGCTGCGAAACTTGCAAGCTCAACCGGCACTGATCCAACAACAGCAACATCGTCTAGATACATTCCGTTTCCATTGACATCATAATGCCTGAAAGCGATATAAACATTTTGACCGGAAAATGTACTCAAATTAATTTTATATTCACCAAAACCAGGATTAGGAAAAGTGTTAACATTATAAGTAGCTAATACTGCAGTAAAGCTGGCAACAGTAGTATCAGTAGTAGAAATTCTAATTTGCAAAGTATCCGGTTCATAAATTGCAGCCCAAAATTTTCGAACCCAGAACTTGAGTGAATCACCTATTGAAATATTCAATTGTGGTGTTACCAACCAATCCTCGCCTCCAAGGGTTTCCCAAGCTATTATTGCACTACCTGTGCCTGTATGAGCAATAGTGCTGGCTTTCATCCAAGCAACTCCGCCAAGGATATTTTTAGTGTGCCATCCTGCCGGAGGAAAAGTTGGATTCTCAAATCCTTCATTTAGAGTCTGGGCAAAGCTTGTTATAAAGCTTATAACAACAAATGAGAGGATAAAAAAAAGTAATTTTTTATTCATAGCAATCTCCTATTAATTATTTGTGATATGATTAATGAAGTTAATTTCTTCATCAGTTTCTGCTATTTCTCAAAAAATTCTTCTGTGAACCTCTTCCAGCTAATGTCATCGAGTTTTTCCATTTCGCCTGCAAATATTACACCTTTCGGTTCAAGCTCTGCTTCTTTACTTGTTTGCGTTTTCTTCTTTAAGGCCTGCAGCCTTTCAATATCTTCCTGATAAAATGAAACAGCAGATTTACCAATTTTCAATTTAGGTAACTCTGAATCAAGTTCATCTGCGTCTATTTCACAAACCCAGTTCATGTCATAAGGTGTAAAATTAAGTGAGTCTAGCTCTT
>JACZKK010000001.1 GCA_014860115.1 Ignavibacteriaceae bacterium | reverse complement strand
ACGGCTGGATGCCTCCACACCCTACTCTATTCATAAGAAAAGAAGTTTTTGAAAAGTACGGTTATTACAGCACGGATATGAAGATTGCCGCTGATTATGAAATGATATTACGGCTACTTTATAAGCACAAAATCACTTCTCACTACTTACCACTCACTACTTACTTAATGACCATTGGCGGTGCAAGCAATAAAAGCCTGAAGAATATTATACAAAAAAGTAAAGAAGATTATCTTGCAATGAAATTGAATGGTTTAAATTTCCCGGTCTTCACTTTGTTAAATAAAAACTTCAGAAAGCTCCCCCAATTCCTGGCTCGTGACTTGTCCTGACTATTTCATATCTGTCCAAAATAAAAGACCTCTCTCTAATCTCTCTCCTGAGATGAGAGAGACTGTTTAACAACACAACGATAAATGATTATCTCTTGACAGAAAATCAACATAATGTCATAACCATTTTATAAGCCCTTCGCCTTTCAGGAGAAGGGTTGGGATGAGGTTAGGTTTTATATATAAACATCAGAATATATCAACTATTAAATAGAAATTTTTATTTTTATAAATTATTTTAACGACCACTGAACTATTTATTGAAATCTTAAGCGTTTTGAAAATAATTAAGTATTAATCTTTAACTTTGCTAAGTGAAAATTCTAAATCATAGCTTGGTTTAATGCAATACCTGATAATCTTATTTGCCGCACTGGTTGGAGTAGTATTCATTACACCCTACTTTATAGAGTTGCTCAGCAAGATTAATGTAACCGATCTTCCTGACGGGAAAAGGAAGCTGCATCAATCACCGGTGCCAAGGCTTGGCGGCTTGCTGATCTTTCTCACAGTTATAGCGTGGATATTTATCTTCTACGGTGATCTCAATTCAATAAAGTTTTTTTTGTTCGGTGTTATCGCAATCTTTTCAATCGGGGCTTATGACGATCTTCTTGGTGTTAGCTGGTATATAAAATTTATTTTTCAGTGCATTGCAGCAGCAATGTTACTCATACACTTAATGCCGGCTGTTTCCACGCTTACTTTATTCGGCCTTCAATTTTCAATTATTCCCGCGACTATAATTATTTTTCTTTTTATTGTAGGAACGATAAACTCATTCAATCTTCTGGATGGACTGGATGGTCTTGTATCAGGTATTACGTTGTTGATATCCGGCGTCCTGTTTTTCATTGCTCTTAACCAGCTTGACTTGTTCCTGCTGGTTCTGCTTTCAACATTGATGGGCTGCCTGATTGGTTTCCTTAAATATAATGCCGTCCCTGCAAGAATATTTCTCGGTGATTCCGGATCCTTTATACTCGGTTACTTTATGGTGGGAGCAGTGCTGCAGGTATCCCTGAATAATTCAGCAAAAAATCTGGACCTGACATTCCCGCTGATTCTGCTAGCCGTACCGATTGCAGATACAATAAAAGTTTTTTCTGAGCGGATACTTTCCGGGCGGCATCCTTTCATTGCAGATAGAAACCATATTCACCACATTATCTTTAGCAAGAATATAACTCACAAGACAACTGTTTTCATCATTACAATGTATTCACTTTTGTTTGCGGCAAATGCTATTTACTACAGATACTACAATGAAATCGGTGGTATAATAATCTTTGTAATTCTTCTGATACCATTAATCTTCGCAAATAAAATTCTCAACTTTATAATTAATAGTGATAAGCTCCTGATATATGGAAGAACTGTAAACCGGTTACCGCAATTTATAATAAGCTTTTATAAGTCTGTTGTTCTTCCTGTGGTTGCTGTAGTAGTGTTGTTATTGCTTATTTATCCCCTTGCTGCAGGTAAGAGTTTCAGCGCCGGATTTCTGATGCCTTCATTAATTATTCTTGTGCTGCTTTTAATCTTTACGTTACTCAATTACAAAAAGAACAAGCTTCTAACAGATGTAATAGTTTTCTTTAATATTTTGATTTTCTTTGTGATTAACTTGTCTAACAATATTATCTATGAGGATATCACTGAACTTCCATTGCTGGGAAATCTAACATATCATCTTTTAGTAATCGCGATTCTATTACCAACTGTCGGCTTCTTCCTATTATTCAGGGACAGGATACAGCAAAAACGGGAATCGTATTTATCCGGCCTGGACCTGGTGATAATATTGCTTGTTGTAATGCTATCACTTACGTCACAGCTTATACCGATTTCAAATTCATATATAATTCCTGATACGATATTCCGGAGCTTCTTAGTTTACCTTTTCTATAAATTATTTATACGGCTGCAGCCAAAATTCAGGTTATCATTATACGCAATTTCATTCCTGATAGTTTTAATATCGCAAACACTAATACTCATCTTCTGATAATATGCGTACAAAACATCTGCTCTATCTTTTCTTATTTGTATGGATAAACCTCTCAGCACAGACAGTTTATGAACCCATCAATTCGGATATATATGAATTCCTTGAAAGACTTTTTATTAAAGGTGTAATCGAATATCATTCAGAAATAGAGCCGATCCCAAGAAAAGAAATAGCAGGTTACTTACTGAAAGCATTATCAAATAAATCAAAGCTCACTCCGCTTGATATAAAAGAGATTGAGTTCCATTCAAAGGAGTTTGCAGATGAGATTTCATTCGTGAGCAATAGTTATCAACAGAATCTTCCGCGCACTGAATTCTTCAGCTTCGGAGAAAATGACAGGTTCAGATTATTTAATTACAGGGATTCATCTTTCAGCTTTAATCTTGATCCGATACTTGGGCTTGAAATCGGTAACAGATCAAACGCATTTTACTCACGAAGGTGGAATGGACTGGAATTATTCGGATACGTTTCAGATAACTGGGGTTACTCTCTTGATTTCAGGGATAATCTCGAAACAGGAAATAATATTGATGAAGTAAAACGGAATACTCCTGAGACCGGAATTAATCTTTCAAAAGAAGCTGAAGAAAGCATTCAATATAGCAGTGTAAATGCACAGATTAATTACGGCTGGAACACGGGAAATTTATCATTAGGTAAATATGCAGTGAATATTGGAAATGGAAGAGCCGGGCAGTTGATCAATTCATCCAAAGCTCCAACTTATCCTTTGATAAGATTGGATTTTCAACCGGTCCATTGGCTGAACTTTATTTACTTTCACGGATTCCTTAAATCGGATATACCTGATTCATCTACATATCGCTCTACTTCAGTTGAAGGCAGAGAAAGTATCTCAGATATTCCAAAATTTATTGCTTCGCACACGTTGTCATTTTATATAGCTGATGATCTGACTCTTTCCATTGGTGAGTCAATGATCTACAGCGGAAGTGTCGAACCAATCTATCTTATTCCGGTGATGTTTTTTCGTCTTGCTGATCATTACTTATCCAGCGAGGGTTCAAACAGCGGCGACAATGCTCAATTGTTTGCCGATGCATCTTACAGAATCTCACCAATTAAAAGCAAAGTGTACGGATCTGTTTTTATAGATGAACTCTCAATTGAAAAAGTTGCTGAAGGAGAGAACTTATCTTCAATTGGTTATACACTAGGTACCGAGTTTTCTGATTTAATAATTCCCAACTCCGCTTTTGTTATTGAATACTCAAGGATTCAGCCGTTTGTTTACACTAACTCAAATGATGCACAGACTTATCAAAGTCACAATTATCAATTGGGACACTGGATCGGAAGTAATTCAGATATGATTTATTTATCTTACAAACAAAATATACTGAGAGGATTAAGTATAAAGTTATCCGGCTGGTATTTCAGAAAGGGTCAAACGGAGCTACCGGAACAACAGTATCAGCTTCCCTATCCTTCCACTCTGTACGGAGCAAGGAGAACAGATAAGAGAATTAGTCTTGAAGTAAACTGGCAGCCCGTGCATAATCTTTTTGTTGGAGGATACTACTCTTATTCGGATATAACAGATGATGAAGTTGGACGGACACCGGAGTTTATGCTTGGTACTTTTAATAATTTTGGATTATCACTTTTCTATGGAATGTAGCTATGACTTTCAGGGAGAATAATTAAAAAGTAATTACCTTTGGATTGTATTTAAACTATTTTTTGGTGGGGTAAATTCAGTGTGGTTGTAAAATACTACTCATCTGCAAACATTTTACGGGGTGCACAATGAAGCTGAGAAATATATTCTCGCAATGCATTTTCTTCCTTTTAATTTTCACAGTATCTATTCAGACACAAACTTCCGGCATTAAAAAGTATCATCCGCTTTCAGGTCGTTTCGGTTTTTCGCTTGAAGCCGGGCCTACTTTGGCTTTTTCTGATTTCAGCAATTCAGACGTGAACTTTTATGGTAGATTTACAGGTGAATATTTGTTCCCGAGTACGCAAATTGGTGTATGGGGGCTAAAAGGTCATGCTGCTTTGGGCTCTCTTGAAGGATCCGGGGGAGCTACTGTTACAAGACCAGATGCTGAAGCCTTCAGAACTACATGGTTTTCACTTGGCGGCGGTGGAGAATTTATGCTTAATATTTCTGATGTTGTGATGCCCTATGTTTACGCCGGTGCTGCATATCTTTATTTTGATCCAAATGATTTGGGCGGTGAACCTCTTCTGAGAAACAGCCAGAAAAAATATTCAAAGCATGAGTGGTCATTAATTGGCGAAGGCGGATTCAAATTTATTGTGGCTGATAATGTTTCCCTGAATATTGGTTTTAATATGAACTATGTTAATATGGATAACCTTGATGATGTTGTAATTGGATCGGATAATGATATTTTCTTCACTGCTTTTGGTGGACTCACAGTTTACTTGTTTGGGATTAATGATTCTGATGGTGATGGTGTTGCCGATGACGATGATCTCTGTCCGGAAACTCCGCATATGGTAATTGTAGATCAATTTGGATGTCCGGTTGATATTGATAATGATGGTGTACCTGATTACCTCGATAAGTGTTCAAATACACCAGCCAACATTCCGGTTGATGTTGATGGCTGTCCTGTAGATTCTGACGGCGATGGTGTTCCGGACTACCTGGATTTATGCAAGGACACTCCTGAGGGGGTAAATGTAGATAAAAGAGGTTGTCCAATGGATACTGATGGAGATGGTGTTCCTGATCACCGGGATAATTGTCCCGATACACCTGTAGGTATTGAAGTTAACCGTTTTGGCTGCCCACTTGAATCGATCGAAAATAAAGTTCCGGAAATTACTTCAATGGTTCTAAGTTCAGGAGTAAACTTTGAAGTGGGTAAATCAACATTATTATCTGGTGCTAAATCAGAGCTCAATAAAATGCTTGAAATGATAAAAAAGTATCCTGATTCAAATTGGAGAATAAGCGGTTATACTGATAACACCGGATCGTACTCATTAAATATGAAATTGTCTTATGAGCGAGCACAGGCAGTAGCAGATTATCTGATCCAAAATGGAATTAAAAGATCACGTTTAATAGTTAGTGGAAATGGGCCAAATTATCCTGTAGCAGATAATGCTACTGAATCCGGCAGATCGCTCAACCGGAGAGTTGAAATTAATTTAATCGAAGATGGTACGGAAACCATTGAAATTCCACGAACTACCAGTGAATATAATAATACCGTCGAAAGAAATACCGGTAACATGATCTTTACCGATGGAAATTTGTATTGCGTTCAGGTTTCGTCATTCCGTTACAGGAGCGAGGCTGAAAACCATGCTCAGCGATTAAGAGATTTGGGTGAGAATGCATTCGTTGTTGAAGCTAATCTGCCGCAACTTGATGGAATCTGGTATCGAGTTAGGGTTGGATACTTTAATTCTTTAAGTGAAGCGAGAGCTGCCAGAGAAAATGTTATTAGGTAGAGTAGTGAAAATATTCACGTGCTAAATGGAGTTTGTCTCAAAAGTCGTAATGACCCGGTAGCCGCAAGTTTTAAGTTGCATATTTATTAAATTTTCACAAGCTGCCCGTCTCAACTTCGGCTTGCCGAGTCGAAGCTTGTGGCAGCCACAAGAATTTGATTTATTAGACAGCCGCAATGTAATATATGCTTGAAATACTATCGCCTCTCCTGCTCCCGCATTCATTACGACAACTTAGGGCAGTTATTATAATTTTCTGGATAACCTTAGTGATTTTGTTGTGGTTTCTGATAGTTTAAAAGGTAATTGTTTCAATAGGTGTGATTGAGAATCGCTGGTGAAGAAATCTGAAGTCAGAAGCTAGTATTAAGCTTAATG
>JACZKK010000061.1 GCA_014860115.1 Ignavibacteriaceae bacterium | reverse complement strand
ACTTTCAAACTAATAAAAGTCGCTTCAGGTAGTTGAAAACTGATTGTTGTTGTAGGATTAAATGGATTTGGATAGTTCTGGCTTAGTTCAAAAAATTTGACTGTGAATAAGTTAACTTCAACTTCATTTGAGTATTCAAAGGAACCATCATAGTCTACTTGTCTTAAACGATAGTGATAAGTGCCGTCATAAAGAGGATAATCTTGAAACTGATAAAGATTTCTTTCAGTTGAATTACCTCTGCCTTCCTTAAATCCTATCTCAATCCATTCAGTTTCATTCTCAACCGCATCAACATTTCTTCGCTCAATAAAAAATCCAAGATTATTAAGTTCAGAAGCAGTTTCCCACGATAAAGAAACTTTTCTATGATTTACACTTGCAGTAAAGTTGTTTAATTCGACGGGAATAATTGTTGAGTCTTCAATAATAGAAGCCCAAATGCTCAAACTGCCCTGAAGTCTCATCCAGATCGGATAAATCTTTCCATCTAAAGCAGCAATGTTTGTGTAATCACCGAAGAATACTCCGGATGTTGGTGTAAAAGAACTTTCACTGATCTTGAAATTTTCAAAAGTTGTTCCGCCATCAGTTGACTTTGCACAAAAGACATCGGTTGCCGCTCCTGTTGTATTTCTTCTGTCATAAAAAACAAACCACAGATGACCTGTTGAAGGATCTATAGTTGACCAAACAAAAAACTGATGTCGGGTCGTGTTATCATCATTAACTCTAATCGGTGCAGACCAGGATGTTCCTCCATTAGTAGATTTAGCCATAAAAATATCTGTATCAGTTGCACCATTTCTCTGATCAGACCAAACAACATAAACGTGACCTCTATATGGAGAATTACTTATATCGCACATAGTAATTGGTAGTCCGTTGCATCTATAAATTCCGGATACTTCAAAATCCCATCCTCCCGGCATATCAGAAACAAAAATATCCTGTCCCCAGGTTTCACCACCGTCTAATGATTTATCAAAAACAATTCCTACCGGACCTGCCCACGCAACATAAACTTCACCGTTTGGACCGACACAAGGAACGGCACCTTCAGTTGTGTTATCACTGTCTATGCAATTTCCACTCACGTCGCTGATTACTTTTGTATTACTCCAGGTTAAACCCTGATCGGTTGATTTTGAAAATCTTATCCTTGAACTATCAGATTGATTTGAACTGCCATAGTCATCGAATTCTGTCCAGGTAGAATAAATTGTTCCCCGATATGGAGATTGAGAATGATCTACTGCCAGCCATTCTTTATCCTGTGCTTGTGGTGACAAACCCTGATAAATTCCTACTCCGCCGTTCCAGGTAAGTCCGTTGTTAGTGGACTTTTGAACTACAATTCTATCAATCCACCAGCCGGATATTGGGTTTGAAAGATGAGCAAAGTAAAGGTTGCCTAGGCTGTCAAATAGAACAACCGGATCACCCCAGACACCAAGAGAGCTTGAAACCATTTGAGATTCCGTCCAGGTTAATCCGCCATTAGTTGAGCGATAAAAACAATTTATATTTGCTCCTGCTGCAAGAATATTTGGATCGAGAGGATTTATTGCAATAGTTACTTCATTCGGACTACCGCTATTATCAACTAATATATTTGGATATTGCGAAAGGATGTTAACCGAAGCTAAGAAAAAAATACAAAGAGAAAAGCAAATAGATGTTTTCATTTTAGTTCCTGCTGAAATTTAGTTTAAATTTAACTACAAAATATTTTGAATAAGAACTTCTATTATTCTTTCAATAATTTGTTTTTAACTCTGCCGCCTTTTTTTATTGGATCATCCGGATAGCCAAGTTCTTTCCAATTTAGTATTCCTTCGCCGCCTTTACCATGACACGAAGTACATTTAAGAGCATTTTTTGCGCTCATTACCATATGGTTGATTGGCCAGTACATTTTAGTTTCTATAAAATCAACAGTTCCTGAGAATTCAAGATTAATTTTCTGCATACCTTTCTCTGATGCACTTACCCAATCATTTGAATTCGAATAGCCATCTTCACCCAGGATTTGTGGAATGACAAGGCGTTTGTTAGTCGGATCATATGGCTGCTTAACTCTCATAACTTTATAAGGGGAAATTTTTGAATCAGGATTGGATATTTTCCCGGCTGGTTTATTCAAATCTATAAGCTTAGCTTTTTCATTTTTTTCACCGAGTTCATAATAATCATCTGAACCATTATTCCAATAATATTCCGGGCGGATATTTTTAGCCCAAACAAGTTCACCCTTTGATTTATAAAAATTAAATTCTCCAAATTCATTTTCAACAGACTCTCTATCTTCACCAGCTTTTGACCAATCCCAAAAAGATATTGCTGGTTCTGTTCTAGCATAAGTTGGAATATGGCAGGTTTGGCAAGATAAAGCAGACAAGTGCTGATTTAATAACTCTTTCTCATGTGGTTCTGCATCGTGACAATTTACGCAAGCAGCTTTACTTTCTCCGGAAATACTATGGCTTTTAGTTTCATGACAATCGCCGCATCCGAGACCTAATCCACCAAGATGATAATCTATTTCTTCTGTTGGATTGAGGAGACTTTTATCCATTGC